>JBDTMK010000105.1:0-9418 GCA_039934315.1 Pyrinomonadaceae bacterium
ATAAAGCTGCGGAAGTTGATAGCGCAGGTCGCGTTGCCCCGCTGTCACGGCTATGTGGTTCAGGATAACCGGTAAAAGGGCTCCGGACGTATAGCCGTTTGCATAAGCTCGATCAGTCAAACCCAGACCGCTCGCGCTGGGTCTGCTGGTATTCGTGTTCATCGTCGGATAAATTCCCGTCACGGTGGCCTGATCCCAAAGGTTCAAAAAGTTGAGATCAAAAGCAAGCGTAAACCGATCGTCTCTGCCGAACTTGTAACGATGCGTCACATTAAAGTCCGTCTGGGTGAATGTCGGACTACGACCCAGGTCGCCTCGGTGATAGAAAATCTGCGGTGTAACACTTGACTGGCCGTAAATCGATGTCGTCATCGGTGCACCCGACGCAACGGTCTGGAAGGCTGACAACTCGGTCGAGTTAGACTTACTTCCCAGCCAATCGAAAATGTACGCACCGTAAACATTGAACACATGCGGCCTATCAGTCGGCAGCGGGCCGTTGTCCGGTTTGCCTTCAGCCGTAAATCCGATGAAAGGCAGGTCGAATGCACGGCTGACACCGGGCGACTGACGTCCGTCGACCAAGTGAGCTTCATCCGAACTCGTCAGCCCCGTGTAATTTCCGTGCAAACGGCTGAATGTGTAATTCGCGTTGAAATACCAGTTGTTCGAAAGCCTCTTGTCTAAGACGACCTCAAAACCGTCGTAACGTCTCTTCGGTCGGGTCGATTTCTCGTAGCCCAAGGCGAGGAGAGTCTCGAGATGTAAGCCACTTCCCGGGTTTCCTATGACGTAAGCTTCGTTACCCGCGGCATTGACGATACCGGCGTCCTCAACGGCCTCGTCGACATTTTTATACGTGTATCGAACCCGAAGCACATAATCTCTGCTGAGCTGCCGTTCAGCTCCTACCGTAAATTCGGTCTGCTGGAAAGGCTTAAGATTTGGATCGACCGCACCGTTTTGATAAGCCGAGGCTCCAGGCTCATTTGCGTTGACCCTGAAATTCTTTTGACATCGGCTCAGCGCTCCGGGGGTTATGAAACCCGTCGCGGGGCAAGGGCTCGGACCCGTGTAACCGTTTACGACATTGCCCAGATTGAACTGTGTAGAAGTTTGGCCTGGGAAGATCTCGAAGTAATCCTCAAGAAAGATGTCGCCTCCGAACAGACCGCGTGGAAGAGCAAACTTGACCCGGTCATAAAACTTGCCGTAGCTAGCAAACATTTTGGTCTTGCCGTCCCCGAAGACGTCGTACGCAAAACCGAGCCGTGGAGCGATCTTGTCGAACCAGCCGAAGTCGACTCCGCTTGGGATGCCGTTGAAGGTCGGCAAATTTTCCGCCTCGAATCGGATACCCAGATTCAAAGTCAGACGGCGAGTTGGCTGCCATTTATCCTGGATAAAGATGCCCTGGCTGAGATTGCTTCCTTTCCCGTTCGTGCCGGTACGACGGAACAGGCCGGACCCGATCGCTCCCGCGGTGGGGGTCACGCGAGCATCTAGGGTGTTCACCAAGCGGTTCGAACCGATATAGAACCGAGCCTGGCCGAGGGCATTGTTCCCCTGCTGAACGTCGTTAAGAATGGTGTATCGCTGATAACCGCCCTTTAGTTCGTGACGTCCGGCGATATCGAATATATAGGTTCCCGAAAACTCGTAAGTTTCGCGGATTGAAATGTCTTTAACGGTAATCGAATTAGTGGTCGTCGACGCCGAACAAGGAAAAGGAGCCGGCGCAGTTCCCAAAGTGCACTCGGCAATTTGAACGATCTGAGGGACAAAATAGTTACTTAGTTTTTCGTTCAAAAATCCGCGGCTGTAGCGACCGTCAATTACGAGATTGCTGGTCGGCGTATATACGCCGGAAAAAGTAACAGCATTAGATGTCTGGCGGCCTCCCTGCTGGGGCCTGTACTCGGTTTCGTTTAGCAGACCGATGCCCGGGCCAAAATTTGAAATTGAAATACCAGTCGGGGTAGTTGTGCTCCCGGGATTTACGAAAACAAACGCCGTCGAGGCGACGTTCGAGAAAGATGAAGCCGGGATAGAACCTTCCTGTTTCACCGGGTTCCAAAGGAACGTACCGGTTAGTCTCAGCTTGCTAAATGGATTTGCATCAAGTCGGCCAAACGCATACTCGTAGGTAGTCGTTCGACTATATCTTTGACTGGTTAGAAACGTTCGGGTAGCCGCAGCTACGTTGGTGTAGTACTGGGTATCGACGTCGGTCTGGAAAACCTGCGGCGAATAACTGCCAAAGAACCAAAGGCGATCTTTAATGATGCGGCCGCCCAGGCTGGCCGTTGGGAAAACGTTCGTACCCCCGGCCTTCGGAGGATTAAAATACTCCGGCGCCTGCGTAAAGAAAGTTGTCGCACTGCTGCCCGCCAATAACTTACGCGGGCTGCCATTAAACTTCGGAAGCTCGAACTGAAGCCCGCCTTCACCGTGGAAGTCATTGCTTCCACCGCGAGTGACAACACTGATAACACCGCCGGTTGCACCGCCGTATTCAGCTGTAAAGCCGCTCGACTTTACATTAACTTCCTGTACAAGCTGCGTCGGAATATTGAAGGTCTCGTTCAATGTTCCCGTTCGGTAATTCGTGACTTCCTGGCCGTCGATAACGAATACGTTCTCGCCGCCCGAGGCTCCGTCAACGGAAAATCCGGCCGACCTTGACTCCGGTCTTGTTCCGGGGACGGTCTTTAGCAGACTGGTGAATCCGGTGCCCTTCGGAAGCAGCTCGATATCTCGCGCGTTTATGTTCGTCTGGATCGCGTTACTCGTCGTGTCCACGGGTGCGACATCCGATGCGTCGACATCGACGGTGGTGGCTGTCGCACCCGGCGTCACCGTGATTTCCAGCTGCGTGTTACGTCCGATCGCGACTGAAACATTTGAATATTTAACCTCGCTAAAACCGCTGATGGGCAACGTAGCCAAGTCATAGTTGCCGGGCGGTATTTGAAGTGCCCGGAAAAATCCTTCCTCATTCGTGGTAACGGTACGCCTGAACCCAGTGGCCGTACCTGCGGCCGCCGTACCCGCCGCTGCTTGTTCGGCATTGGAAATAGTCACGGTGACGTTCGGAACCACCGCGCCGTTTGGGTCTTTTATTGTTCCTTCAATGCCGCCCGTCGTTTCCTGTCCCATCGCTATCGCTGAAACGAAAATGATCACGGACAGCACCTGAGTCACAAATCTGATCTTGTTCATCATCTTTTGCTCCTAGTATCGAGTTTTTTTCAGAGGGCTTGCCAAAAGTTATTTGTGCCGATGCGATCTTGAAGGAGTGCCTACCCGCATTGAACACGATCTCTACCTGCCCAGAACCAATGTTTGATATAAAGAATCCTGATGAAAACAGGACTATCGAAAACGAATGATGATGTACGATAACATACCTTTACAAAAGTGCTAATAGAAAACGAGGATTTTTCCAAAAATCGAAGGCGGGTTATTTGTAACTGAGGATCGTGCCTTTTGCACCGACTGCCCAGCCGAACTTTTTTGTAATGTACAGGCCGTATAGGTGGCCGGTCGTAATACTTTCCTGCTTGATCCAAGTGTGGCCTTTGTCGGAAGAGCGGAGAACGACCCCGCCGTAGCCGACGATCCAACCTTTCTTATCGTCAGCAAAATTGACACGCATGAAATTCGAAGGAGCGCTCGTTATAACTTTCTGCCACGTCAGCCCGCCGTTTTCTGTGCGAAGCAAGAGGCCGTTTTCCCCAACCGCATAACCTTCTTTGTCGTCACGAAAATCAACATTGAACAGGGCGAGCCGCGTCGTTGAGTTTTGTGCGATCCAAGTATTGCCGCCGTCAACGGTGGCGAGAATGACGCCTTCGTCCCCAACTATCCAGCCGTGCGAGCTGCCGTCGTAATCTAAATGAAAGAGCTCAGTTTTGGACGGAACGATCACGCGATTCCAGCTCTCGCCTCCATTTTCGGTCCGCATAACCAATGAATCGACGACAGCGCCTGCACCGTTCAGCACCGACCCTACGACCAGCCCGCGTCGCTTGTCGGCGAAACGGATGCTCAAAAATTCAGGAGCTCCGTTCTTGAAATCCGCGGGACGATAAATAACCGTCTCTCGCCAGCTGGACCCTCCGTCGTTCGTAACAAACATCTTTCGGCCGGCGACTAGGTAGCCGCTTTTCTCATTCCGGAAATAGATCTCGTTTATGTCCTCGGTCGTATTGAGCGGGTAGGTCTTCCATGTGCGGCCTCCATCGGATGTCGAAGCAAGGTAGCCGTTATCACCCGCGACCCATCCCGTTTCCGGGCTCGTGAAGCAGACCGCAACAAGATCGCTAGTCGTGCCCGACGGGGTTTTTACCCAGCCATTTTGTGAGAATACCGCAACTGACGTGAACACGATGAAACAGCATATCGATAAAGTCCTTGAACCAATTCCCTTCACTCGTAATCTCCTCTGAACTGTAAACAAAAAATAGGTGATTTTCGGCGAATAGGATAACCTTTTGCCCGCCGAAAATCACCTTAACCAACCGATGTGGGAAACCTATCTCGTCACTCGATAGACCTTATTCTTCCAAACTACAACGACCTCTTCACCAAGTGAGAAATACTGAGCCAGTTCTTTTTCACGATTCAGCACGGCGAAATATTCTTCACTCGCAAATTTCAGATTGACCTCGGTTTGTTTAACTCCAGGACGAAATTCCGCGTCGACCCATACGTTGCTCTGCTGAATGAAGTTCTTGTTCGCGACGAACTGGTTTTGTGCCGAATTCCGAACCATGACTTGTTCCTCGAGCCCCGAAGAGCCGTCAAGAATGTAAGAATTTTCCTTCATCACATTCTGTTGGACGCTTTGCCGAACGGCGCCGGCACCGCTCTGCGGAGCCATCTTCTTTGCGGCGCTTTCTGACAATCTCCTGAGCTGGGTACTGTCGGTCGCCGCGGTATTTACGACCGAGCCGTCAGTCGCGAGATATGAAGTGTAGGGCGTGACGATCCCGTATCGAGTTCCGAGGTCGACGATCTCATCCTTCAATTCTTTCGTCTCACCGTTCGAACGAATCTGCTCGATGAGCCATCCGACTCGCCGACTCGCCCAAAGACGCGGCAGGAAATCGTTGTCGTCCTCACGCATAGGAAACTCCAGATTTGAATAATTAAAGCTTCGATTTTCGCGTCCCGATTTGCCGCGGAGCACCGCGTTCAGATTCTTCACGTCGTTCGCGTTTTTATACCGGCCGATAACCGTCACCTGCATTCCCTTGAATAGATCGGTGAGCTTCCGGGGATACATCATTTCGGATTGAACTTCTCCTAGATCCAGCTCGAGGTCGGACAGTACCGGCGAACTAACCCGAGCGAAAAAGTTCGACACCTTTATTTCCAGATCTTCCTTGGGTTGGACGTAATCGGAGATACCCGAATTCTCGGATCCGAGCTTGTCGAGCAATGCGGTATTGACGTCATACCCAAAACCAAATGGGAATATGCGCACGTCGACCGTCTTGGCTTTTTGTAGATTCGTGTTGATCTTGTCGATGCTCGTCTCGCCCACCGTCGGAAGGCCATCGGTCATAAAGACGAGAATCTTCGGACGATCGCTCTTGTCGAACTGCTTCATCGACGCTAGGAGAGAATCGTTGATATTCGTTCCGCCTGTCGCCTTAAGGCCTTTTATAAAGTCTTCGCCGCGCCGGCGTCCACCTACATCCGCATTTATCATCGTGCGTTCCATCAAATGTTCTTCGCCCGCAAAGCTGATTATGTTGAATCGATCACCATCTCTAAGCGACCGGATGCCGAACAGTAACGCCGACCGTGCCTTGTCCATCTTCCCTTCGTCGGCCATCGATCCGCTGGTGTCGAGAACAAAAACGATATCCTTATTAACAAGCTCGCGGTCCGCGACATCGTCCTTTGGCGAAAGCATCAAAAGGAAATACCCGTCCTTGCCGGGCTCACGATGCGTGAGCAGAGTCATTCCGAAATCATCGTTCGAGAGTCCGTAGAAGAGTTGAAAATCGGTGTCGTTGTTCGATGTCTCAAAGGAGACGGACGCCGATCGCTCGCCCTTGTTCACAACATCGATCTTATGGGATGGCGAATAAACATTTCTCAGCGCCTCCTTGCCGGTGATCTCGATCTTCCCGGAGACAGTTCCAAATTGCTGCGACGGCATTTGCGCTAGCGCCGTATCCGGAAATCCATTCGCCCGCCAGAGATTTCTTCCTGTCCCAAGTGGGTAGCGATACGAGACAGTTCCGGACTCCGCCTTCAGGATCTGCGAGTAGACGATCTCGAGTTTTTTATCAGAGTTGGGCGGTATCGGAAATATCGACGCTTGAAAAAGATCCTTGCCGGCATATTCCAAAAGTCCCGGATCACGCTGCCGGCGGACGATCTCGTCATAGATGCGCCGCGCCTCTTCGCGCGTGCGAACCTCACCAACAAGCTTCTTGCCGTTTTCCCAAATAGAAAATTCGACGATCGACGCCGTCTCCGGGATCGGAAAAAAATACGTGCCTTCGAGCGTGTACGGAGTGTCGTTTCTGAAAACCTGTTCGACCCTCGTCGTGGCCACTTGGCCGCTGATCTTCGTATCGAGCTGGATCGACTTAACAGGCAAGACATTCGGGAGCGGTACGGGACGCGGGATCGGACGAGGCCGGCACGGCCGGAGATCACAAATGATTGGCACGACCACTCCCTGCGCGTTCACCTCCGATGAGCAAAAAAACAGAACATTGAATAGCGCGGCCGCCACGAATGCAAGAACTTTTATCTTCATACGATTCTCCTAGAGAGTTGATAAGCGCGACAGATTAGTCGACTTTGACACTTAGGGAACGATGCGATTTAGCCCGGCTTGCACGAAAATAAAAAAGACCGCTATGACAGCGGCCCCGGCGTTTGCAAAACATTATGCAGGACTTAATCTTCCGGCCTGTTATCTGGTTCGTCTTCCAGTGCGGTATCGATCTCTTTCTCAAACTTGTTCCGAAGCTTTTCCACCAACGCGTCGGCCCTTACGAGTCCGGATTCAAGTGAGCTTCGGGTTCTTTGGATCTCGCTCAGGAGATTCTGCAGATTCGTCCGTTCCGACTGCAGGCTGTTTCGTCGCGACGCACGAATCTCCTCTGGACGAAGAGAGCCGATCAGTGCGGTCGAACGCTCCAGCACTTCCGGACGCAGGTCGTACTCGAGCGAGTCCAGCTTTGTCTTGATTGAATTCTCTCTTTCTATCATCTCGAAGACCTGCTTACGCAGACTTTCGGAGCGCTGCTCGGCTCTCGACAAAATATCGAGGTTCAGAAGCAGACGCTTTTGTTTTTCATCCGGGTCGGGAGCCTTTACAACGACTCGCCCAGCCTCCAGGTTCTTGATCCTGTTGCCGAGTTCTTCCAAAGTACCGACGCTAGAGCTGTCCGCACCGGCGCCGGCTCTGAGTTCATTAGGATCGGGAGGAACAGCGCGTGAATTTTGGTCCGGGAACTCATCCGCACGGCTGATGATCTGAGGTTCGGTCAAATAAGGAGTCGCGGTCGGCGCGGGTATCGGCGTCGATGTTCTGCGCCGTTTCGTTTGACCGCTCAGATCCGCTGCGGAAAAGAGGAACGCGAAAGCGACGATCATCAAAACCATCAAATGAATTGGACGGCCATCGCGGAGCGAAAGATCTTTCATAAACTACGTTCCTTTTTTCGAAGCGGTCTTATCGGGAAGAAAGTCGCCGGTAAAGAGCTCTACCGCGTTCTTCGCAAATCCGACAAACGGAATGGCATCGATACCAGAATTCACGACACCCTTCACAAAACCCTTCCTTTTTATATCATGCCCGACAAGACCAATCGCGATAACGGTCCCACCGAAAGGCACCATTTTCGCGGCCCGTTTAGCGACCTGCCAGCCGCCCGCATGAACTATTTTCCGCCCTAATCCGTTCTTTTTCTGTGCCATTCGCGTCTCAGCTTATACTTGCTTTCCTGTGATGACAACAGCATACTTTTGTTTGCACGGTTTCGGCTTCATAAAAGTTCCCCAATCTTTCCAGCATGTCTCTGAAGGTCGTTAAACTTTCGAAAAGATACGGCGATCGGTGGGCCTTGAGCGACGTCTCGATCGAGGCTGCGGCGGGCGAAGTCTTCGGCATATTCGGACCTTCCGGTTCGGGCAAATCAACACTTCTGAACACGATCCACGGAGTTACAGAACCCGACTGCGGCTCGGTCTATTTCAACGACAAGGATGTCAGTAAATTAGACGCCGAAGCTCGAGAATTCACGACTGTCCAAAACGCCCGCCGATCGATCTGGCAGCGTATTTCAAAAACAAAAAGCTTTTCTTCAAGGGGCGAGCGCGAGTCGCAGAATGTTCTCAACGCTATCGACTCGGCGAGGAACGCAATTTTGCTCGACGATACTTTCTGCACAATGGACCCGAGACGCTCCGAGGATTTTATTGCGAGCATACGGAGCGTCGCCAAACAGCGGAACCTTCCTGTAATTTTCGCTTCCGGTAACTTTCAGCAAATTCTGTTAGCCTGCGATCGTGTCGCGGTGCTTGTGACCGGCGAGGTCAAACAGATCGGCGTACCGCAGGAGATCTATGAGAAGCCGGAGTCTCGCGTAGTTGCGGACGTCACCGGCCGCAACAATTTGTTTGCCGCTCGACGACTCACCTCGAGCAAAGCTGACATCCCCGAGTTCCAGACGATCGATGGCGGCCATCGGCTCTTTGGGCGGCGGATAGAGCGTGGTGCGCTCGGCGCGTTGAATCAAAATGTGACGCTCGCGATCCGGCCCGAGCAAATTTCAATTTCGTTCGGAGCTTCATTCCCCGAAGACAATCTCCTGAAAGCGACAGTCATGCGTGTCCAATTTCTCGGGCCGACGACGCTTATTGAGCTTGACGCTGACGGCCTGAAATTGCAGGTACTTGTTCTCCGCCTGGTCGGCCTCAACATCGGCGAGGAATGCATGGTCGGCCTTCCGCCAGACAGAATTCAAATCTTTAAAGATTAAAAGCCTCGCCGAAAACGAGCGAGGCTTTTTGTTTAAGATGAGATTCCGATCATCTCACATACACGCTTGGTAAAGGCACGTCGGTAGGTAATCCAAAACCCCTGATCAGTATGCCGGCAGTCGATCGATCGACGTACCAGGTTGCGGTCGCGGGTCTGAACACAGCTCTATCCAACTTTCCATCACCATCATAATCGCCCGGAACAGGAACGTCTCCCGGCGATCCAAAGGGAACAGCGAAATAGCTAGTGTCTTCACTTCGCAGTATGTACCATTCACCTGAGGCAGGACGCCAAAACGCGACGTCGGCTTTTCCGTCACCGGTGTAATCACCGGGCAGAATTTTGTCAGTCGCCGTACCAAACTGATATACGATGACGCCTGCGGTGCTGCGGCGCAGC
>JBDTMK010000106.1:0-9357 GCA_039934315.1 Pyrinomonadaceae bacterium
GGCGCGCGGTCGCCGTTCGAGCGGCCCAAGCGCGTATCGCTCGGCGATCGGCGCTGCTTTGATCGCCAACGAGATTTAGAGAATCATTTCGACGGACCGGCAAGAAATCATAATCTCACTAATGAGAAACGCTAATTTCGTTAACCGTTGCTAATCAACTCCACCCTCACTATTTTTGTAGCTGACGGTATTTGCGGAATTTACGAGATTTAGTAGAATTGTGAAAAGTTTTACGGAACCTTTCTCAATATTTTTCAGCTAGTTGCGAGTACCGGCCGGGCTACTTTACCAGCCAGGCAACCGTCGAGGTTTAATCGTTCGGACCCGAGCGGGAGACTTGATAAATGGCGCAATTTTTTCACAAGAGTGCAAACAACATCGCCCGGATCAGTATGATCCTCGGCATCGTTCTTGCGGGGACGGCATTTTATGTTTACACGCAGGTCGCCAGGTCGTCCTACCTAACGGGACGCTACTTGGAGAAGCAGCAGCCGGTCCAATTTAGTCATAAGCACCACGTTGGCGACGATGGAATAGATTGCCGGTATTGCCATTCGACCGTCGAGACGACGGCATCCGCCGGAATGCCGCCGACGCAGACGTGTATGAACTGCCACAGCCAGATCTGGTCTGACAGCCCCTACTTGGAACCTGTTCGCGCAAGCTTCCGCGAAAATAAGCCCATCGAATGGGAACGCGTTCACGACCTTCCCGAGTTTGCGTACTTCAATCACAGTATTCACGTAGCAAAAGGCGTCGGCTGCTCGACATGTCACGGACAGATCGACAACATGCCGGCCGTTTATCAGGAAAACACTCTGCAGATGGAATGGTGCCTTGCGTGCCATCGAGAGCCCGAAAAGTACATCCGCCCGAAGTCCAAGATCTTCAACATGCGGTGGCAAGACGGAGATCTCACGGCGGACGAGCGAATCAATCTCAAGCAGGAATATAAGATAAGAAGCAAGGAAATGATGACGAGCTGTTCGACTTGTCACAGGTAAAGCGCGAGGAATCAGCAAAAAATGCCCAGCCAGGACAGCAAGAATAACTTTGCATTGATGAGAGACAAGATCTTGTCTCAGAGCGGAAAGGACTATTGGCGCAGCGTCGACGAATTTGTCGATGCTCCCGAATTCGAGGAGTTCGTGAAACGCGAATATCCGGTCCACTCCGAAGATTGGGACAATGCGGTCAGCCGCCGAACCTTCGTGAAGCTGATGGGCGGGACGCTCGCGCTTGCCGGGTTGTCGGGCTGCGTAATCCAACCGGCAGAAAAGATCGTTCCCTACGTTCGTGCCGAGCAGGATCTTTTACCTGGAAAACCGCTCTTCTTCGCAACGGCGATGTCGCTCGGCGGCGTGGCGACCGGACTTCTCGCGAAATCTTTCGATGGCCGTCCTATCAAGCTCGAGGGAAATCCCGATCATCCGGGCAGCTTGGGTGCAACCGACGCGCTCGCCCAGGCTTCGCTGCTTGAAATGTATGATCCCGATCGTTCGCAGGAAGTTTCATTTCGCGGCACTCCGAAAACCTGGCAGAACTTCACAACTGCGCTTCGTTCGTCGATCGAAGAAAACCGTGCCGACGGGGGCGCAGGTATTCGATTTCTGACCGAGACTGTGACCTCGCCGACGCTTCTTGCTCAGTTCCGGCAGATCGCAACCGAATTACCGAATTCGCGATGGTATCAGTATGAGCCGCTCAATAACGACAACGCGATCGCAGGTGCTCGGATGGCGTTCGGCTCGCCGGTTCAGACCATCTATAAATACGATCTCGCCGATCGCATCCTGACCCTCGATAAGGACATTTTCTCGGATTTCAACGTTCGCTATAAGAAGGATTATTCGAAGAAGAAAAATCTGCGCGGAGACAATAAAGAGATCAACAGGCTTTACTCGATCGAGACTACGATGACCCTGACCGGAGCGAAAGCGGATCACCGCATCGCAGTGAAACCCAGCCAGATGGCCGAGATCGCAAAGGCGGTCGCGGCGGCGTTGGGTGTTGCGGGCGCGTCGTCGACATACGGGGAAAATGCTCAATGGATCTCGGCGATGGCAAAAGATCTTCAGGCGTTCCGAGGCCGATCGATCGTGGTTCCGGGTGACAATCAGTCTCCGACCGTTCATGCATTGGCTCACGCGATGAACGCGGCCTTGGGCAATGTCGGACAAACGGTCGTCTACGCTGAGCCATTCACGCCTTCGGAAAAAACACAGATCGAGCAGCTGAGAGAATTGGTCGCGGACATTGACGCGGGCCGCGTGAAGATGTTGGTTATCCTCGGTGGAAATCCGGCATATAACACCCCGGCTGATCTGAAACTCGACGAAACCCGACTGAACAAGATTCCGCTTCGCGTTCATCTCGGCAAATACCTCGACGAAACCGGTGAGCTTTGCCACTGGCACGTTTCGGAAAAGCATTACCTCGAGACTTGGGGCGACACGCGTGCGTACGATGGAACGGTTTCGCTTGTCCAGCCTTTGATCCAGCCACTCTACGACAGCCATAGCATTTACGAAGTCGCTCAACTGTTTTTCCGCGAAAATTTTGATCAGCGCGATTACGATATCGTCCGGGCCTACTGGCAGACGCAAAATATCGGAGCGAACCGGGCTGCTGCAGTGACGACTGCCGGCGCGGCGACGCCGGGGAATGCAGTTACTGCGCAGACCGCAGCAGGTACTCGCGTAGCTGGCGCGGGAACAGGCGCAGCATCGTCGACAGCAGGACAACCAGGAGCGTCTCCAAATGCGGGTGCCCAAAATGGTGCGGGCCAAAATGCGAGAGCGAGTGCGGCTCCGACCTTCGAGGATAACTGGCGCCGCTGCGTTCACAACGGTGTGGTACCTAACACTCTGTTCACTGCAAAAACTGTCTCGGCTAATACCGGTTTCCTGGCACAGCCGGTCGCGGCCGTTCCAAACAATGGTCCCCTTGAGATTTCGATCCTGCCGGATCCGTCTGTTTATGACGGGCGCTTCGCGAACAACGGCTGGCTTCAGGAATCGCCGAACCCTCTCACAAAGATCACCTGGGACAACGTCGCTCTCGTGAGTCCGAAGACGGCGCAGCGCCTTGGATTGAATCAAGCGGGCGACAGCGATCAGCTCTCGGGTGCCGGTGGTGAGCGTCCAACCAGTTTCGTTAATTCGAAGGGGTCGAACATGTACTCGGATCTGGTCACGCTCAGCTTCCAGGGAGCGAATGTGTCCAAACCAGTACCGGTTTGGATCGCCCCCGGCCAGCCCGATGACGTCGTTACGATCTTCACCGGCTACGGCCGAACACGCGCTGGACGGGTCGCAAACGGCCTCGGCTATAACGCATATGAAGTGATGCGTTCGGACGCGATGAACCAGGGCACTGGAAACATTACGCCCATCGGAGAGCAGGCCACGATTGCTTCAACGCAGATACACTTCACCATGGAAGGGCGTGACATTCTCCGGGTCTGGGACGTAAACAATCTCGAGAAGGAAGTGGAGCACGGCGAGCAGGAAGATCATTATCCGGAGTCGATGTATACGACGGCGGCGGAACAATATCAAAAGGAATACGCGAAGCACAACCGCTGGGGAATGGCCATCGATCTCAACTCGTGTGTCGGATGTAACGCGTGTGTCATGGCATGCCAATCGGAAAATAACATTCCGGTCGTCGGCAAGGAACAGGTTGAACGCAGCCGCGAAATGCACTGGCTCCGAATCGATACTTATTATGGCGGCACTGATCTAAATAATCCGGAAGGGCCGCACTTCCAGCCGCTCCTCTGCCAGCAGTGCGAACAGGCGCCGTGCGAGGTTGTTTGCCCCGTCACCGCGACCGTGCACAATGCCGAAGGCCTTAACGACATGGTTTACAACCGGTGCGTCGGCACGCGGTACTGTTCGAACAACTGTCCGTACAAGGTCCGCCGCTTCAACTTCATGTTGTATCAGGATTGGGATACACCGCAGTACAAATTAATGCGGAATCCCGAAGTATCCGTCCGAAGCCGCGGTGTGATGGAAAAGTGTACGTACTGCACGCAGCGTATCGCGGCGGCCAGGATCGAAGCCGAGAAGGGGGCACGTCCGATCGCCGATGGGGAAGTCGTGACTGCTTGTCAGGCAGCTTGCCCGACGGACGCGATCGTCTTCGGTGATATGAACGACAATGAGAGCCAGGTAATGAAGCTGAAGAACGATCCTCGGAACTATAAGCTTCTAAACGAGTTGAATACGCAGCCGCGGACCAGTTACCTCGCCGAGCTGAAAAACCAGAATCCGGAGATGCCGGATTACAGACGGCCGGTGGCTTATCCCGAAAAGGAGCATAAGGAAGGGAAAGCGTCTGAAGGAAGTGAGGGGCCGCTGACGCCTGGGCACTGACACAGGGAAATGATCCGGCAAAGAATGCCGTAACGACGATCGTAAAAATCATGCAGGATTTGAAACGCATCCAAAAAAGGATTTACCCGCCGATGGTCGAAGGCGACCACACTTTCGGCACTGTGTCGGACAAGATCGGCGACGTAACGCTGAAGAAGAAGACACCGTTTGTGTGGTTCATCGGTTTCGGCATCGCCTTTTTGACGGCGCAGCTTTTGATGATGTCGGTCACCTATTTGCTGGCCAAGGGTGTCGGAATATTTGGAAACAATCAGCCCGTCGGTTGGGCGTTTCCGATCATCAACTTTGTCTGGTGGATCGGTATCGGTCACGCCGGAACTTTGATCTCGGCAATCCTTTTGCTCCTGAATCAGAAGTGGCGAACGTCGATCAACCGCTTTGCCGAAGCGATGACACTTTTTGCCGTCGCCAACGCCGCCGTCTTTCCACTCTTGCACACCGGTCGTCCGTGGCTGGCTGCTTATTGGTTATTCCCGTATCCGAATACGATGGGAATCTGGCCGCAGTTCAGAAGCCCGCTCGTCTGGGATGTGTTCGCCGTTTCCACATACGCGACGATATCGCTTCTGTTCTGGTACGTCGGTCTGATACCTGATCTTGCAACGCTCCGAGATCGAGCAAAGAACAAGTACTTCAAATTCGCTTACGCGACCTTGTCATGGGGATGGCGAGGAAGCGCTCGCCACTGGCATCGATACGAGATCGCGTATCTATTGCTGGCGGGTATCTCGACTCCACTCGTGCTGTCCGTCCACTCCATCGTTTCCTTCGACTTCTCGGTGTCCCAGATCCCCGGTTGGCACGCGACGATCTTCCCGCCGTACTTTGTTGCGGGTGCGATCTTTGCCGGATTCGCGATGGTACTGATCCTCTGTATACCACTTCGCGTCTGGTACAACATGAAGGATTTCATCACCGATACCCATCTCAACTACATGGGGAAGGTGATGCTCGCGACCGGACTGATCGTCGTCTACGGTTACGCGATGGAAGCCTTCTTCGGTTGGTATAGCGCTTCCCAGTACGAAGTCTTCATGATCAAGAACCGCATCTGGACAGGTCCTTATTGGATGTTCTACTGGATGCTGATCTTCTGTAATGGAATCTCGATCCAGTTTCTCTGGTTCAAGCGGTTCCGCGAAAACCCGTTTTGGCTTTTTGTTATCTCGATCATTGTCAGCATCGGGATGTGGCTTGAGCGTTTCGTCATCATTATTACGAGTTTGAACCGTGACTTCCTGCCGTCGTCTTGGGCGATGTATTCGCCTTCGGTTTTCGACATCACGATGTTCATCGGTACGTTAGGGTTTTTCTTCTCTCTGATTTTCCTGTTCGTCCGCTTTCTGCCGATCATCTCGATCTTCGAGGTGCGGACGCTTTTGCCGGATGCAAACGTGCATGGGCGTCAGCAGGACTTCGACGAAAGTGTTTTGGAAGTTGAGTACACGTATGAGCGGACCGATCCGCCTAACAAGTAAGTTTGCATGTTGTTATTTGAAATCTGATTGGAGACCGAAGCCGCGAAGATGAGTTCGAAAAGCAAGATCGTTCAAGTTGGCTTAGCGATTTTGGCTTTCGTTCTCTGTGTCGCGGTGATCGACGTCACCGGACGCGATAACGCGGACTTTGCGGACAGCATCGATTATGTCACCGCTGCCAGAATGCTCGTCGAAAACGGAAGTTACCCTGCCACTGGTGGATTGAACTTCTTCCGCGCTCCGTTGTACCCACTGTTCATGGCGGGTATTTGGAACGTTACGGGCGAAAGCGTTTTCGCTGTGAAGATCGTTCAGGCGTTGCTGCATGCACTGACGACGGTGATGATCTTTCGAACGGCGAGGATTCTTACGGCGAGCTTGCTTGTCTCGACTATCGCGGGTCTCCTGTTTGCTGTGAATCCGTTCTTTGTATATCAGGCCGCTGCGATACAGACGGAGGCTTTGCAGACGTTTGTGATGACACTCGCTCTGATGCTTATCGTCTGGATGCTCGTTTCCGAAGATGGACTTGACCTAAAGACGGCGTCGTTCGCAGGGATTGCGTTTGGCCTGGGGGCTCTTTGCAAAAATTCGCCGCTCGCCGTCTGCCTCGTTTTTGCAGTGGCGATCGCCGTACTTTGTTACCGGCGGAAAAACAGCTTTGCAGCACCGGTCGTAATGGTCGTCGTGATGTTTTTGACGATTCTGCCATGGACGTCTTACAACTGGCAGACGCGGGGCGAGTTTATCCTGATCAATGACTCGAGCGGTTTCATAGCCTGGATCGGAAATCATCCAGCAAATATCCGAATATACGAAGGAAGCTTCGAGAGTCGCGAAGAGACGCAGCAGTATCAGGAATACTTGGGAAAGACCCTTGCGGCCGAGCAGATCGCCGAGTGGGAACGGACGAAAGGCTATAGCGGCCTTTCCTTTAGAGGGCGGGAGAGCTTGTGGCGGCAACAGGCAATTGAAAATGCGAGATCGGAGCCCGGCGTGACCGCAAGGCTCGTCGGATGGAAGGTTCTGGCTTTCTGGCGGCCCTGGTTGAGTGCGGACATCTATTCGACGAAAGGGATGCTTCTGTCGGCCGCGATGTTTATTCCGCTTTTGGTGCTGGGCTTTTACGGCTTGCTTATCGCTGGAAAGCAGCGGCGGTTGAAAAATGTGGTGATCCTTTATGTGCTCATGCTGCTCCTTTTGACGGCGTTACATGCGGCCCTGGTGAGCACGATTCGGCTCAGGCTGCCGAGTGTGGATCCGTTCCTGACGATATTTGCTGCGATCGCGATAGTTGCGATCCTGGGAAGATTCGGCAAAGAACGAATTGAGAGCTTGAACCGGTTTTTAGAAGGTTCGCATTAGATTTTTAGTGTCGGTGCGAGATTTGGTTATGGAAAAGAATTTATACGGATTGCTGGCAGAGTTCGATACGCCGACCCAGTTGGTCGAAGCGGCAAACTCCGTCCGTGAGGCGGGCTATACGAAGACGGACGCCTTCTCGCCGTTTCCGCTTCACGAGATCGACGAGGCACTCGGAATAAAACGAAGCATCTTACCCGTGCTCGTGTTTTTCGGAGGCATAACAGGTTTGTGTTTGGGGTTAGGTCTCCAAATCTTCGTGCATTACATCGACTATCCACTCAACGTTGGCGGCCGTCCGTACCTGAGTTGGCCGTCATTCATTCCGCCGGCCTACGAGCTTACGATCCTGCTGGCCGGTTTCACCGCGGTGTTCGGAATGCTTTTCCTCAACGGACTGCCTCGGCCTTATCATCCGGTTTTCAACGTTCCGCGTTTTGCCCTCGCGACGCGTGAGAAATTCTTTTTATTGATCGAGACGGCCGATCCGAAATTCGATGAGAATACGCGCGGCTTCATGGAAGGACTCGGCGCCCAGGAGGTTTTCGATGTCGACGAATAATTTTCAGCCGCCAGTGGTTAGTGGCCAGTGGTCGGGAAAGGTCGGCTGCCTTCTGATTTTCGCCTTCTGCCTTCTGGCTTCAGCGTGCGGCGTGCGTTTCGACATGCAGGATCAGCCGCGCTACAAGGCATATAAGAAGAGCGACTTCTTCAGCGACAACCGAGCATCGCGAAATCTCCCGGAGGGTACCGTAGCCCGCGGATTCTTGAAAGACGACAAGGCCCTGCATACCGGCAAGATCGATAATCCTAATCTGAACGCACCAGTCCAGACCACGTCGGATGCGTCGGGAAACACTTTGGTGTCGAGCTTCCCGAATGACATAGACGAATTTCCGGTTCCGGTTACAAAAGAGCTCGTCGATCGCGGACAGGACAGATTCAACATTTATTGCATCGTTTGTCATGGCCCGGTCGGCAACGGAGACGGAATGATAGTGCGTCGCGGGTTTTCTCCGCCGCCGACCTATCACGACGACCGTTTGCGGAATGCTCCTGTCGGACATTTCTTCGATGTGATCACGAATGGATGGGGCAAGATGAACAGCTATGCGGATAAGCTTTCAGCGGCCGACAGGTGGGCGGTGGTCGCTTACATCCGCGCACTGCAGGTAAGTCAAAACCCTGAAGAAACGTTAAAAATGAATTCGAGCGCAAATACGAACGCGGCCGCTCCGGCAGCTCACAATTCGCCAAGTGCGAACACCCACGGAGGTGAACGATAAATGGCGGAACGTGACAGCTATCGAGCACCCGGTGAACTTGCAGGCCTTCGGAGCCTTGCTCTTGGAGTCGGTGGAATTGGAACGCTTGTTTGGGCGGTGGGCCTTTACCTGTACCCGGAACAAGCACTCCGGTCGTGGCTTCTCGGTTTCGTTTTTTGGGGCGGCATCGGCCTCGGCTCTATCGGCCTGATAATGCTTCAGTATCTTACTGGTGGAGCGTGGGGTGTTGTCGTGCGACGACTGCTTGAAGCGGCGTCCCGCACGCTGCCGGTAATAGTCATTCTGTTTCTGCCGATCGCGGTCGGCCTGACAAGGTTGTATGGCTGGACGCAACTTCCGGCGAATGATCCGACGAATCTTCAACGGCAGTTTTATCAAACCCCGATGGGTTGGTGGCTCAGGTCGGCGATCTATTTCGCGATTTTCGGCGTGATGGTTTACCTCCTGAATAAGTGGTCGGCGAATCAGGACGCTTCGAAGGATTACGAGGAAGCGGCCGGCTGGCTTGGCCGAGCGACCGCGTTTAGCGGGCCGACAATGGTTATTTACGCGCTCGTCGTAACTTTCGCCGCGGTCGACTGGATAATGACTCTCGAGCCGCACTGGTTCTCGACTATCTGGGGCCTCCTGTTTGTCGTCGGTTGGGCTCTGAGCTGCCTTTGCTTCTGCGTGATCGTACTGGCTTTTCTGTCCGACAAGGTCCCGATGAATCATGTCCTCGGGCGGCGGCATTTCCACGATTACGGCAAGCTTATGCTGGCGCTCATAATGGTCTGGGCGTACTTCAATTTTTCGCAGTTTCTGATCATTTGGTCCGGTAACATTCCC
>JBDTMK010000107.1:0-9271 GCA_039934315.1 Pyrinomonadaceae bacterium
TTCGGGGATCACACCGATAAGATCTATGTGAGTTCAACCAAGTCGATGCACGGCCACACACTCGGGGCGGCGGGCGCCATCGAAGGCGCAGCGACCGTACTCGGACTTCATCACGGCATGCTTCCGCCGAATGCAAACTTTAACGAACCGGATCCCGAGTGCAACATCAATATCATCACGAACGACGCACTGGCTGCCGAGCCCGAAGCGGCCATCTCGAACTCCTTTGCGTTCGGCGGCTTGAATGCCGTGCTGGCATTCAAACGTTGGACAGACTAAATGGATCCGTGTTTACGTCGTTTCGCAGTTCGTTTTTGAAAGCGAATAACCACCAACACTTTGCTCGTCTGCAAAGTTTCTCTAATGGCAAAAAAAAGCAGAACACAGACCTGGCTCGAGTACATCCCGGTGCGTATTCTGTTCGCCCTGCTCGGCGCTCTGCCGAGAAAAACGGCACTTCGCGCGGGAATGTTCATTGGCCGGGTCGGCCATAGACTCGCGGGCGGACTGCGTCGGGTTGCACTTCGGAATCTCGAGATCGCCTTCCCCGAAAAAAATCTATCGGAGCGTGAAGCGATCGCTCTTGCATCGTTCGAAAATCTCGGCCGGGTTCTCGGCGAACTGACACAATTCCCACGCGCTACACCTGAGACGTTGCGAGGCCTGGTTGAATTTCAATTTGAATCTGATGAAAGCCGACATTCGACTCAAGGCGAGACCCTTGCAGAGGTTTTGGCTGAGAGACGAGGAGTGCTCTTGCTCGGGCCGCATCTAGGCAACTGGGAAATGGGTGTGTTCGCGTACTCCGCGCTGCGGGACAATCTCACATATCTCGCACGGCCGCTCGATAATCCGTTGATCGAAGAATTCACGGTCCGCCTCCGCACCCGGTTCGGCAATCAGCCGATAGATAAGAACAACTCGGTTTCGAAAGCGATCTCGGTCCTGCGCGAGGGCGGCATTCTCGGAGTTCTGCCGGATGTTAATGTTCTGCCGCGAGACGGAGTATTCGTTCCGTTTTTCGGAACACTCGCCTGCACGACGAGCGGCGTCGCGATGATGGCGATGAGAACGAATGCGATCATACTTCCGATGTGCTGCGTATGGGACGAGCAAACCGGGAAATACAACGTGCTGTTCGGCAAACTTATCGAACAGCCGAGTACCGGAGACCGCCACCGCGATGTCTTTGAAATGACCGCCGCTTTTACATCTGAGATGGAAAAGTTCATCCGCGCGTATCCTGAGCAATGGCTCTGGATACACAAACGCTGGAAGGTGCGCCCGCCCGGCGAAAAAGAGTTATATTGACGAAGTAAATAGCTTAAAACTAAAAGTGAAGAGTGGATTAACAACCCTCTCTTCACTTTTAGTTTTTAACTTTTAGTTTTCCGGGCCTGTGATTGAACTGCAGTAATCGCAACCGCATCAACAATGTCTTCTGCTTTGCAGCCTCGCGAGAGATCGTTGCATGGTCGGTCTAATCCTTGAAGGATAGGGCCGATCGCGGTTCCCGCCGTCAGGCGTTCGGTGAGTTTATAGGCGATGTTGCCGGAGTTGAGGTCGGGAAAGATCAGGACATTTGCACGGCCGCCCACGTTCGAACCGGGCGCTTTTGAATCCGCGACAGATTGAACTAACGCGGCGTCGGCTTGCAGTTCTCCATCGATAGCAAGATCGGGAAGGCGGGCTTTGACAGTTTTTGTCGCTTCGACAACTTTGTCGATGAGCTTGTGCTTCGCGCTTCCCTTGGTCGAGAACGATAGCATTGCGACACGCGGCTCGACCTGCAGCAACGCGCGACACGAATCCGCGGATGCGATCGCGATCTCGGCAAGCTCGCCAACGTCGGGGTCGACGACGACTCCGCAGTCCGCATAGATCATCGCGCCCTTCGCACCGAACTTCTTGTCGGGCACAACCATCAGGAAGAAACTCGAAACGATCTTTAAACCCTGCCGCACGCCGATACATCGGATCGCTGCCGCGACGGTGTGGGCGGTAGTATTTGTTGCGCCGGCGACCGAGCCGTCTGCTTTACCTTCGCGGACGAGGAGATTTGCGAAATAAAGCGGATCCTTGACCGTCTCCTCGGCTTCCTCCAACGTCTGGCCTTTCGCCCGACGCAGATCGTAGTAGAGCGTCGCGATTCGCGCAAAGTCTGAAGATCTTTTGTGATCGAGTATCTCGACGCCGTTGAGATTTACGCGCGATTCGTCGGCCAGGGTGCGTATGCTACCTTCTGTGCCTATGACCGTGATCTTCGCAACGCCATCGCGTGTGCAGATCTCCGCGGCCTGCAGAGTTCGAACGTCTCCTCCTTCCGGAAGGATAATGTGCTGAATATCAGCAGAGGCACGCGAGCGTATTTGTTCGAGGATCATAGGAATTGTTCGTGGATCGTCGGTTCATCGATCGTGGTGCCGCGTTGCCGACTTCGCTCTTAACGACTAACCACGATCAACGAACTAAGATCCACCATCAACAAACGAAAATCTAACATACAACGGCGCCCTGTGAAACTTGCACAAAGTCTGCGTTGTTCTTAGACTGAACTACATTCGATAAAGAAAAATGAGCGCGATCCAAAAGCCGAAAAATAAACCGAAGGGTATCGAGAAACGCGAACTCCGCGGGCGGATGGGAAACTTCCTGATGTTCCTGCCGAATATGGCTCGGCTGCTCGGACGCCTTTTGAAAGACACGCGAGTTCCGACCGCAGAAAAAGCTCTGTTCGTCGGGGCGATCGTCTATTTTGTTTCGCCCATCGATTTCATCCCGGATATCTTTCCATTCATCGGACAGGTCGATGACATCTACGTCATCGCCCTCACGCTTTTGCGCTTGGTCAATAGAACAGATGAACGCATCGTGCGCGAACACTGGTCAGGCGGCGGCGACATCGTTGCCCTCTCGGATTCGATCGCGAGCATTGCCCCGATGCTTTTGCCAAAACGCGTGGCCCGAGTGCTGTCGTCCAGGGTCGAGCTCGCACCCGCTGGTCAGCTCCTTCGCAGCGTGACAGAACGAAATGTTCCGCTTGTTCGGGAGATACCGCAGCCGGAAGACGCCGGGATCCAGGTTGACCCCAAGACCTCGATGGCCAGTTGACTTGAGCCTCAATCCACTGAACGCAGGAACCTTACAGTTTTTTCTTTTGGATATTCCGCTCTGTTGTAACTATATTTAGCCAAGCCCGATAATCCGACGCGCTTTTGCTTTGATATTTTATGCGGAACTTTCGCTATAATGGTGCGAAAGGTTCAGCCCTGGTTTATATGTTCGAACGCTACACCGAACGCTCTCGCCGCGTTATTTTTTTCGCCCGATATGAGGCGCTCCAATATGGATCGCCGATGATCTCGCCGGAGCATATTCTGCTCGGGCTCATGCGCGAAGACAAAACTATCTCATCGAGGTTTTTGCCATTCCGAAATACCGTCTCGGTTGATGCCGTGAGGCGCGAAGTGGAGGAGCGGATCGTCCTTCGTGATCGCATTCCCCAGTCTGCCGAACTACATCTTTCTCCGGAAACGAAAAAGATCCTTTTTTACGCGAACGAAGAAAGCCGTCATTTGAAGAACCGGCACATCGGGCCCGAACATTTGCTGCTCGGAATCGTTCGCGAAGAGCGTTCGATCGCGGCTGAAATACTTTTGCAGTACGGGCTGCGGATCCATGACATTCGAGAGGAGCTTGCCCGGCAGAGCGGCTCACAATCTTTTGTTCCGCCGGCGAAAGACAATTCTTCGACTCCGAATCTACAGGAATTTACGCGGGACCTGACTGCGGATGCGGCACAAGGAAAACTTGATCCGCTCGTCGGACGCGAGAACGAAATTGAGAGGCTCATCGAGATCCTTTGCCGCCGGACCAAGAACAATCCGGTTTTGATCGGTGAGGCTGGGGTCGGAAAGACCGCGATAATCGAAGGCCTCGCGCAGCGGATCGTAGATCGAAAGGTTCCCAGTTTTTTAGAAAACAAACGTGTTCTTTCGCTCGATCTTTCATCCATCGTAGCCGGCACAAAATATCGCGGCCAGTTCGAAGAGCGGCTCAAAAAGATAATGGCTGAGCTGAAGGAGAGTAGCGACAACATTGTCTTTATCGACGAACTCCATACTCTCGTCGGTGCCGGATCGGCGGAGGGAACTCTTGATGCGGCAAACATATTAAAGCCGGCCCTTTCGCGTGGAGAGATCCAGTGCATTGGAGCGACGACTCCAAATGAATTTAGAAAGACGATCGAAAAGGACCGGGCTCTTGAACGCAGATTCCAGGCGGTAAAAGTCGTGCCTCCGACCGAAGAAGAGACACTGACGATCTTGAAGGGCGTGGTCAGCCGATACGAAGCGTTTCATCAGATTCGATATTCGAAGGATGCTCTCGAGGCGGCGGTCTTCCAATCCAGCCGATATATTCCGGACAGGTTTTTGCCGGACAAGGCAATCGACGTGCTGGACGAAGCAGGGGCGCGGGCAAAGCTTAGATTTCAGGATGAGGACAAGGCCGAGCCGTCTTGGAAGGAGACCGTCGATAACTGGAAGCGTGCTGCTGCGAATGAAGATCAACTGATCTCGTACGAGCTGCAAACGATCGAGGATTCATTCTTCTCGGTCGAGGTCACGAAAGCAGACGTCGACGAAGTTATCGCACGTTGGACCGGTGTTCCGGTTTCGTCGATCAAGCTCGAGGAAGCGCAAAAACTGCTCAACATCGAAAATGAGCTGCACACACGCATCGTCTCGCAGCGACCCGCAATATCGGCACTCGCTCGAGCCATTCGCCGCTCGCGAGCCGGCTTAAAGAACCCGAATAAACCGGTAGGATCGTTCCTGTTTCTCGGACCGACGGGTGTCGGAAAAACGGAAGTCGCCCGGACACTCGCGGAATATCTGTTCGCATCCGAGCGGGTATTGATACGTTTTGACATGAGCGAGTTCATGGAAAAGCATTCCGTGGCAAAGTTCATTGGGTCGCCTCCCGGCTACGTGGGGCATGACGAAGGCGGCCAGCTGACCGAGAAGCTTCGCCGCTCGCCTTACTCCGTCGTCCTATTCGACGAGGTCGAGAAGGCACATCCGGATCTTTTCAACATACTGCTACAGGTTTTTGAAGACGGAGTCTTGACGGATGCACAGGGCAACACCGTTGATTGTAAACATGCGATCTTCATCATGACCTCCAACATCGGCGCGCGGCTTATACAAAAGCGCGGCAACGTCGGATTCCAAGCCGGCGGTGATGTGTCACGCGAAAAGATGGAGGATCAGGTGATGTCGCAGGTCCGCCAAACTTTTGCTCCGGAGTTTATAAACCGTCTCGACGAGATAATCATCTTCGATGAGCTGACCGATGAAGATCTTATCCAGATAATTGATCTGCAGGTCAAAAACCTCAACCGCATCCTCGAAAACAAATCTCTCAAGGTGCGAATGTCCGACGAAGCTCGGGCGTGGCTTATTGAGAAGACCTGTGCTGACCGCAGTTACGGGGCCAGGCCGCTAAAGCGTGCTTTGCAGAAATACGTCGAGGATGAATTATCAGAGGCCCTGATACAGGGTGAAGTCGGCGAAGGCAGCGAAATCGAGATCGTCTGCAGTAACGATAAGCTTTCGTTTCGGCCGGTCGCCGCCGAACAATTGGAGCAGGAGTTTTTTCACCAGGCCTGAGGCGTTTTGAGCACAATTACCGCGGTGTGTGGTCTTTTTTCCGGATCACGCACCGTTTTCGTTTCTGTGACCGGCTGTCTCTAGCCTGGGAGGTTTGGGGAGAGACCTGAAAAGGCAACCCGTTTTTGATTCATCGAATCTTACCGAGAGTAAAAATTCCGACATTGAAAAGCCGCAAATATTTGTTTATTCTATCGCTTTCGTATTTCACGACATGAGCGGCTGCCATGCTTTCCCCGGAGCTTTATAAATCGCTTTAGTCTGGGACAATTGTTTTTTTATGCAGAGAATCACCGCATTCGGACTTGTTCTTTTTAGTTTCGCCGTTTTCTCGGCCGGCAGAGTGCTCGCCAAAACGGATAGTAATGCGAATAAAGCCTCAATCCATTCAGCGAAGCAGCAGGTAGTCGAATCCGTAGATATTTCAGGTAATCGCCGTCTTCGCGACGAAGACCTGCTTTATTACATCAAGACCCGGCCGGGTGATGTTTACGATCCGGCCGCTCTTGAACGCGATCTGAAAGAACTCCTGTCGCTGAACTTTTTCGACAAAAGCTTCACTCGCGTTTTAACGACCGACGGAGCCCGCGGCGGCGTCAACGTTATATTCGAGGTTAGAGAACTTCCGATCGTTCGTGATTTGCAGTTTACGGGATTAAAAGCCGTTCAGGAGTCGGATGTCCTGAAAGCTTTCCGCGAACAGCGGGTCGGTATTTCCAAAGAAGCGGTTTATGACCCGGTAAAGGCGCGCAACGCGACCCGCATTCTGCGCGAGCTTCTGGCCGCGAAAGGTTTTCCGAACGCGACGGTGGATATTAAGGAAGAAGAAGTCTCTGCGACCTCGATCGCGGTCACTTTCGATGTCGACCAGGGTAATCGGTCACGCATAGTCGAAATTCAGTTTGAGGGCAATGAGCACTTCAGCGACAGCGAGCTTCGCGCAGCCCTCCAGCTTGTGAAGGAAACAGGGCCGATCACAAGGTTCAAAGGATCAGACATACTTGATCTTCGAAAGCTGCAGTACGACCTACAAAAAAATGTCCGCTCGTACATGTTCTCGAAGGGTTACTTCCAGGCCAGGCTCGGTGACCCGGTCGTCGAAGGGCTCGGTTTGAAGCGGACGGATTTTATACCCCTCATCACACTTCCGCTTCCGTTTATTTCCTCTAAGGACGATACGCTCCGCATCACGGTTCCCGTCACAGAAGGAAAGATCTTTCGCGTTGGTGAGCTGAAGGTCGAAGGCAATTCTATTTTCTCCGAGCAGCAGATCCTCGCCTACGTCGGTCTCAGATCGGGCCAAATTGCCGATGGCAAACGACTGCAGGACGCGGTCTACGAGGACCTGAAAAATGTTTACGGCCAGCAGGGATTCGTTCAGTACAATGCGGAGTTCGAACCCGAGTTCAAAGATAACCCGGCCAACGCCAACGAAGGGATCGTCGATATTAAGATCTCCATCGACGAAGGAAAGCAGTTCACGCTTCGCCGTCTTGAGTTCACGGGCAATACATTCACACGTGATCGAGTTATGCGTCGCGAATTCCTCATTAACGAGGGTGATATCTACAATTCGCGTTTCCTTGAGATCTCCGTTGCCCGTCTTAACCAGACGCAGTATTTCGATCCGATCGACAAGGATCAGGACGTCGAGATAAGGACAGACGAAGAGCAGGGAGACGTTGACCTGATCGTCAAGATCAAGGAGAAGGGCCGTCAGCAGATATCGTTCAACGGCGGCATCTCGGGTATCGGCGGTTCTTTCTTCGGGCTCGAATACTCGACCAACAATCTCGCCGGCCGCGGCGAAGTCCTGTCATTCTCAGCGGGAGCGGGTAACCGGCAGCAGAGCCTGCAGTTTACTTATCAGGAGCCTTATTTCCGTAACCGTCCGATCTCCGCCGGCGTTTCGCTTTTTGCATCCCGGTACAAGTTCTTCGGCGAAGGGACGTTCCTCACCCAGAATACCGACGTACTCACCGACCTCTTCAATCCTGTCGGCCAGGTTATAACCGACGACGCAAATCTTTTTACACAGACGACTTTTGGCGGCAACATCTTCGCCACCGCCCCACTGTCTGAATTGTTTTTCAAGAAGCGCCGTTTCACGCAGTTTTCGAGAGTGGGCCTGACATACCAGTTGTCGGCAACGTCGATCACCGATCCGGAGATCAACAAATCTGCCGATCCGACCCAGCGAATACCCGTCATCTATGCGCAGCCGAATATTATAACTAGCCGCATCACCTCTTCGTTTGTCTATGATACTCGACAGCCGGCGCCGAACGGTATCGATACCCTCCGCGGGTCGCAGCTCGCTTTGTCGTTCGCGTTTGCAGGTCTCGGCGGCGATGTTCGTACCTATCAGCCAAACGTTACGTACTTGCGATTCATGCCGGTCCGGCGTAAGAAGTCGAAGAATCCGGAAGTCTTTGCATTTCGTCTTCAGGCCGGAACGATCGGCTCGTACGCTACAACAGAGAAGATCAAAAACGCCAATTCGATCGCATTCGTGAGTGGTGTCCCGGTCTACGAGCGTTACTACCTCGGCAGCGAAAATGACATCCGTGGCTATGATTCACGCTCGCTCGGGCCGATCGCGCCATTTGATACATACATCACGGCGAGAAATGTCACCGTATCGAACACTATATCGGGCCCTGCCATACCTGTTCCGTTCATGACCGATCGGACGAGGAATGAGATCGCACAACTCGGCCTCCTGACTGGCCCCGACGGTTCGAATTCGGCGCTATTGTCGCGAAATTTCAGATTCATAGGCGGCGACACTCAGCTTCTCGGAAACTTTGAATATCGCATTCCGCTTTTCGGCCCTGCGACGCTGGCAGTCTTTGCAGATGTTGGCAGTGTATTCAACACTCACAGTACGGGCACCCAGCGAATCGATAGTGAATTCCTCGCCGACGATACTTTTATTGGACCAGGCCGGTTGTCGCAGCTCGTACTGACGAATAACCCCAGCATCGACACGCGGCTCAGCTCGTTCATTCCCGGCTTGATGTACTATGCCCCTGGCGACCGGATTCTGAGCGCGGGCGATTTTCGCACTTTGTGTAACATCCTTGGCGGTCAGTGTCCGTTCGTAAGGCTGCCGGACGGCGTCCAGCCCGTCTATATTCGCGGCGAAGTTCAGCAGAACTCACTGTTGCGTGTCAGCGATGCGGCCTTTGATAAGATCAACGACTTCAGATCGAGTTTCGGTCTCGAGCTCCGTGTTCAGGTGCCGGTTGTGAACGTTCCGTTCCGCCTCATCTATTATTACAACCCCAATGCTACATTCGGGATTACTGAGCAGGTACCGGGAATATTCCTTCCCGGCAAGCGAAGCGGCTTTAAATTTACAGTGGGAAGAACGTTCTAAACGAGACCTCCGCGAAAATTGACATCAAACAAGCGTTAACTTAATATTGTTTTCTTTTGGAATCTGCCGGTCGCAGGCAACAGTTTAAGAAAAAATAGTTTCAAAGAGATAGTCAGATACGAATCCACTCAGGTTCACAGGTTTTAAGGAGCACTACATAAAATGAAAAGATTTAGTTTCATTGCCGCGAGCTTTATTTTTGCGGCAATAACAGCAG
>JBDTMK010000108.1:0-9025 GCA_039934315.1 Pyrinomonadaceae bacterium
CACGGGGGTTACTTCGGCTGGAGTGAAGGACTTCGCAACGCAATATCTTCGCGATGGAGATCTGATCATCGTCGGCGACTACTCGAAATTTAAAGACGACCTGACGAAGCGGTTCCCGGGAGTGAAGATCGAGGTCGTCAAGATAGACGAGTTAAATATCGAAAGCCCGACGTTGAAGAAGCAGGACATTCCGTAAACGCAAATGAGCGGGGTAATGCCCGTCTTCTGGACCGGCGAATGTAAGCAGTGTGTCGATGCTGCTTGCAGAGATTCAGGCTGACCGAAGGGCGGTTAACACATTCGTAAGTCCGGAAGGCGGGCTTGCCCCCGCTCTTTCTCGCATCTACAATCATCTTGCTTTTTAAACCAAATGCCGCCTATTAGGGCGGCGTTATTATGCACCCTGATCTGCGGTCGTTCATTCATTCACTCAGGCGCGAAAACGAGCTGATCGAAGTATCCGCCGAAGTCGATCCGTATCTCGAGATCGCCGAGATTCACCGACGCGTGATCGACCAAAAAGGAAAAGCGCTACTTTTCACCAACGTCACAAACTCAAAGTTTCCCGTTGTCACAAATCTCTTTGGTACCGTGAAACGTATCGAGCTCGCGTTCGGAAAACGGCCGCAGCACTTTGTGCATCGTGCCGTGGAGATGGTCGAGAAGATAATCCCCCCGAAACCGAAAACGCTTTGGAACTTTCGCGACGTAGGGCTTGCAGCTTTGAAGCTCGGCATGAAGCGCGTGAAGCGTGCACCGGTTCTCGATGCCCGACAATCACAAGTCGACCTTGAAGCGATTCCGTTCATTCAGCTATGGCATGAGGACGGGGGTCATTTCAATACGCTGCCGCTTGTCTACACGGAAAGCCCGACGAGCGGAAAAAGTAATCTCGGTATCTACCGCATGCAGAGATACGACGCGACGAAGACCGGCATGCACTGGCAGATCGGCAAGGGAGGAGGCTTTCATTATCACGAGGCCGAGCAGAGAAACGAATCGCTTCCGGTGACCGTATTTCTCGGCGGGCCGCCGGCTCTAATTATCTCTGCGATCGCTCCGCTTCCCGAAGATGTTCCCGAGTTGATGCTCGCGTCGCTTCTTGCAGACGAGAAGATCCGGACCGTGGAGAATCCTCTCGGCGGGCATCGGCTATTGGCCGATTGCGAATTCGCACTCGTCGGTCACGTTCCACCTCACGAGCGAAAACTTGAAGGCCCCTTCGGCGATCATTACGGTTACTATTCTTTGACTCACGACTATCCGGTCTTTCACGCCGACGCGGTCTTTCATCGTAAGGACGCGATCTATCCGGCGACCGTCGTCGGCAAGCCTCGTCAGGAAGATTTCTTTATCGGGGATTTTCTGCAGGAGCTGCTGTCGCCGCTATTTCCACTCGTCATGCCGGCGGTCCGCGATTTGTGGAGTTACGGTGAGACCGGATTTCACTCGCTCGCCGCTGCCGTTGTGAAGGATCGCTACGCTCGCGAAGCTCTCTCGGCCGGATTTAGGATCCTTGGCGAGGGGCAGCTGACGCTGACAAAGTTTCTTCTCCTAACGGACACTCCGCAGGACCTGCGCGATTTTCGATCTCTCTTCGAACATATTCTTGCCCGCGTCGAATGGGAGCGCGATCTGTTCATATTTGGGCAGACGGCATTCGATACGCTCGACTACGCAAGCGGCAAGATCAATCACGGAAGTAAAGCGATACTGATGGGACTCGGCGATGCGAGAAGGGAGCTTGCGAAAGCGTTTCGCGGATCGCTGCCGCATGGCGTTGACCGAGCCGAACTATTTTGCGGCGGGTGTTTGGCCGTACAAGGCTCATCGTTTTCGGAAGAACCGGAATTGGGTCCGCGGCTGGCGAAGTCCGGAGCTTTCGACGAATGGCAAGTCGTCGTCATCCTCGATGATGCCGACCTCGCGAAGTCGACCGATAAGTTTTTATGGGCGACCTGGACTCGGTTCGATCCTGCGATGCACATCCACGCTAGGGAGACTTTGCTTGAGAACAATCACATCAAGTACTCAGGCCCGATCGTGATCGACGCGCGTATGAAGCCGTGGTATCCGAAAGAGGTTGAGCCTAGCCACGATATCGTCGAGATGGTTGATCGAAGGTGGTGCGAATATTTTCCGCGATAGTTTATGAAAAAGTGGCTGAAGAGAATAGGGATCGGGGTCGCGGCGCTTCTGGTACTTATCGTGTTGCTCGCCGGGTATGCTTACTTCGTCGAGCCGCGACAGCTTGTCGTCGTCGAGGAAACTTTGATCGTCCCGAACTTTGACCCGCAGCTTAATGGATTCAAAATAGTCGCGATCTCCGACATACATGCCGGCTCGAACTTCGCTCCCCTTGAGCGCCTCCGCTTCGTAGTTGAAAAGGCGAACGAGCAGCAGGCCGATTTGATCGTCCTTTTGGGCGACTATGTTTCGGAGTCGCGAAGCGGCCGCAATCGGCGGCCGGTCCAAGGCGCGGATGGTACCGAGCTAAAGATACCTATGCCCGCTATTGCAGATAGCCTGGTAGGTTTCAAGGCGAAGTATGGAGTTTACGCAGTCATCGGAAATCATGACTGGTATCACAACGAACGAAAAGTGCATGCCGAGCTCGAACGCGTAGGAATTAATGTTCTCACCAACGAGACGATCGACATTCCTGTGGATGATCGAACGATCAGGTTATGGGGCATCGAAGACTTTTGGAAAAATCGCCGCGTTCCTGTGGAAGCTTACGATCGGTTGATCGAAAAGCGCAACGTAATCGCCATCACACACAATCCCGATTCTCTGCTTACCGCTCCTAACGGCATTTCGATAATGTTTGCCGGCCATTCGCACGGCGGACAAATAAATTTTCCGATCTTCGGTCCATTCGCGCCGTTTAACGACAAACGCTTTATGGACGGACCTGCCGAGGTGGACGGAAAGCATGTCTACATAACAAGCGGTATTGGAACGAGTGTCATTCCATTTCGCTTCCGCGTCCCGCCGGAGATAGCCGTCGTTACTTTGGTCGCGGCCGAATGAAACTTATATCCAGAAAAATGGGGTTAGTCGCTCTCGCCGTGCTTCTTGCCGGGCTTGCTTGTTTGGCGTACGCATATTTCATCGAGCCGAACCGGCTCGTGGTTGCTCAGCAAGAGATCAGGATAAAAGGTTGGGACCCGGCGTTTGATGGGTTGAGGATCGCGATGATCTCGGACATTCACGGCGGATCGAACGGAGCGTCAGCGGAAAATATTCGCCGCGTTGTCGAGACTACAAACGCGCAGAATCCGGATCTTGTCGTTCTTCTCGGGGATTACGTTTCCCAGGGGGGCACGCGCCAACCCATCCACGAAAAGCCGCTACTGATGCCAATGCGCGATGTCGCAAACAACCTATCAGGGCTGAAGGCAAAATTCGGCGTATTCGCGGTGCTCGGAAATCATGACGGCTGGTACGGCGATGAGGAGGTCACAGCTGAGTTGACGCGTGTCGGTTACCGCGTGCTGCAAAATGAAATCGTTGTAATTAAGCAAAACGGTGTGCCTCTGCGGCTCTTTGGAATGAAGGACCATCTGAAGCTTGATTCGTGGGTGTCTTTCAATGGCATGGTCCGGTCAGTCGTCGCGGCAAATCCGAAAGAAGGACAGATAATTGTCCTTGAGCATAGCCCCGACATTCTTTACATCTTGAACTACTGGAAAGACCTTAGTCCGGATTTAAAACTAATGCTTGCTGGCCACACACACGGCGGACAGGTTTGGCTGCCCATACTCGGAACTCCATTCGTTCCGTCATCCGTGGGCCAGCGCTACGCGCACGGCCACATCAACGAAGAGGGCGTTGACATGTTCGTGACTAGTGGGATCGGAACGAGCATTTTGCCATTTCGATTCATGGTACCGCCGGAGGTCGCGATCGTGACAGTGAGAAGAAGTGATGAGTGAAAGCGTGTGATCCGCCACCGACTTGCGAAGATCGTACGCGCTTCTCTTATCACTTATCACTTATCACCCATCACTTATCACTCTTTAACATCCCTTTGACCTTACTCAAGTCCCCGTCGTTCTTCGCTGGTTTTAATCCGAGGATCTTACACATCAATTCATAGACATGAATGTTCTCAAACGGCTCCGCGACGTAACCACGTTTAAAGGCCGGCCCATGAGCGATGAATGTCGCGCGCATCGACTCGTACTTGTTGTCGTAACCGTGAGCGCCCCGAATCTTATCGAAATTGTCTGACTTCTTTGTCGCTTCAAATCTTTCGCGAGTGGTCATTGCCCATCCTTCATCCGACGAGCAGACGATTGGGGCTATCCGATGGCCGTTGCTGTAATGCAATCGTTCCGGAATATTGCGTTTCCGCCAACACGTCGCGTGCTTGATGCTCTTTAGACCCTGGACGATAAGATCTTCCTTATCCGGTTTTGGAAAGATCTGCCAGATCTCGCCCGTCATCAGGATCCGATCCGTGAGAGTTTTGTCGGTTGTGTCGAAATAGTCGTCCATGACGACTGCGTCATGTTGATCACGGGCAGCCATGCCATGGTCACTAACCACGATGATATTCACCCGGTCTTCGATCCCGCGGGAGCGCAGGCCGCTAACCAGCTGGCCGATATAACGGTCTGCGTTAAGCGCCGCATACCGTGTTTCTTCAGAATCAGGACCGAATTCATGTCCGGTATCATCGGTATCGCTGAAGTACATGGCGATCATGGTCGGCCGTTCTTCGACTGGAAGATCCAACCACCCGAGCACTTTATCGACACGCATTTCCGGCGGAACCTTTGCATTGTACGCACGCCATAACGACGGCCTCACACCGCCGACTGCAGCTTCGGACCCGACGAAGAAATATGACGCCGAGATCTGTCCTTGGTTTCGTGCCGTGGCCCAGATCGGCTCGCCCCACCACCATCGCGAATCTTGGACCTGCCGCCGATCGTCGATGGTGAACGTATCGCCAAAGTCGTAGACATTGTTCTCGACAATCCCATGATGCTCCGGGTAAAGTCCAGTCACGATCGTGTAGTGATTTGGGAATGTCTTCGTCGGGAATGAGGGGATCATCCATTTCGCGCGCACACCTTTACGAGCGAGTCTGTACAAAACCGGGGTCTTGAATTTGTCTACGTAGTCATAACGGAATCCGTCGAGCGAGATGAGAATGACAGTTGGCTTAAGGCTCTTAACCTGAGGCTGTGCAGCCGGAGCCAGGGTGAGAACAAAGATGAGGAGATACGCCGTCCAGACGCTTATAATTTGTTTCATAGGGATGGACGCTCAGCCGGTGTCCGGTTATTATAACGGTGCTCTTCTATCCCAACAATCAGAAACGGAGAATTCGTTACATGAAACAATCGTATTCGTCTGCCCTTGTATCGCTCGTCATATTGCTGGCCATCGGGCTCGCCTGCAATAAATTTAAATCTGCCGATGCCGGCCCGGTCGGGAATACAACCGCTGCCGCGCCGGCTTCACCAAAACCCCAGGACATCGTCGGTAACTACGAAATCAAAGGCACCAATGAGAACGGCGCGGGCGGGTACAGTGGAACACTAGCGGTAACCGAACGAGGGGACGTATACCAATTCAGCTGGGACACCGCAGGAAAGAAATACGACGGCGTAGGCGTCCGGGCGGGGAACGCCGTCGGCGTTGCCTTTGCGTCCGGTGACAACGGCGACGGCTGCGGGGTCGTGCTATATAAGATCGGTTCGGACGGCACACTGGATGGAAAAGCCGGCTACTGGGGAAACAATAGCAGCGAGGCTGAGACGGCAAAACGCACGAAGGGCGACAGACTTGAGGGCGAATATGATGTCAGTGGTAAAAACACCGCGGGCCAACCATATACCGGAAAGCTTGGTGTAAAACAGAGCGGTGTAGGATATACATTTTCATGGAACGCCGGTTCCCCGATGGAAGGCTTTGGCATCCGGCAGGGAGATGCGGTAGCGGTCGGAATCGGCGGCGGCAAATGCGGTTTTGTGAGCTACGAGTTGAAACCCGACGGCACGCTTGACGGCAAATGGGGAGGATCGGGATCGAAGTCGGTCGGGTCCGAGGTCGCAAAGAAGAAATAGGCGCATTGAAGATGGCGGTCTACGTCGACAATCTACGAGATTACGGTTGGCATCGCGGACCGTCATGTCACCTCATCGCGGATTCTGTCGAAGAGCTAATGGAGTTCGCGGCCGGGATGGGATTACGGCCGGAATGGTTTCAGGCCAAGAGCACACCGCATTTCGATCTAACCGCGGACGGGCGAACAATTGCTGTGGAGCACGGAGCAATAGACATCGATCAGCGACAGCTCGTCGCAAAGATCAGAGAGCTTCGCAGGATACGGTTGTTGGGTCGGAATTGATTGAACGCGCGATCGAACAAGTATTCGAGTTCCTGATTTATTTGACGTTGCTACCTGTGTTTGTGGTTAGGATATTAAAGAAATGGAACCATAAGTCCACACGAGATGACACGAACCAGGTTGTCAGAGATCGAGCTCAGCCTTCCAGACTTCGGAAATGGCTTTACCTTTTTCAAAGTCGTCGACAAGAAGGATCAATTGATTTGCATGATCGCTGTAGACGACCTCAATGTTCACACCTGCATCCCCCAACCGTCGAGCGATCTTGCCAAGCTGGCCTGGAACATCCTGCCTCAGCTTCTGCACGAGCACTTCGCGAACGTCGAGAACCTCGATCCCTACATTTTCCAAAGCAGCGCGCGCAGGGTCACCGTCTTCAAACAAAAAATGCATATAGCCTTTGCCGTCGACGACCCACCCGCCACCGCCTTCGACACTGACTCCCGCTTTGCCGAGCGCTTCGCCCATTCTCGCCATCTCACCAGGTTTATTCTCTAATAGAATCGCTACATCAAACATCGGTAATCTCCAGCTTATCTAACAACGGTTTTTAACGCAGAGCCCGCGGAGAACGCAGAGGAAATCTATCCTTCGCGTTCTCTGCGTTAGAAACCGGCGATGACGATCTCAGACTTGATCGAATTCGCAATATAGCATCCCTCATGAGCGGCGTGGTGCATCTCGGCGATCTCGTCGCTTGTCGGCATCTTATCGCCGGACCATTGGATCTGCGGATCAAGCGTGATCTTCGACATCCATTCCTTGCCTTCATCGTTTTTCGTCATCTCGCCGACCGCGTTGTCCTCGTACGAATCGATCTGGAATCTTTTGGTGGCTGCGACCCAGAGAAACGTCAGCATGTGGCACGACGAAGCCGACGCGACCAGAGCTTCCTCGGGATCGACGGCGGCTTCAACCGAGAAGGGAACACGCACAGCATTCGGCGACGACGACGCGGCGACTTCAATACCTCCATCGAACGACCAAGTGTGGCCGCGCGTGTAACGGTTCTTCGTGAAGGTCTCGGGAGAATCGTTCTTCCAGGTGATCTTTGCGGTGTATGTAGACATTTGCGATTCTCCAACCTTTATTTCGGTGCTTTCTTCGTATTGTTCGTGTCAGCCTCCCATGGAAGTCGACCTTGTTCATCAATGTCATTGGGTTGGATCCAGATCAGTTTCCCGTCGAGCTCGGTCGGTACCGGATTGCCGGCGCGTTTGTGCATCAGCAGTGCTTCCCGAACCGCACGTTCATAGGCGGGGTTGATCTCGTCCGCGTACTGAACGAATAGATCATTCGCAGTATCTACTTTCTTATCTTTGTCCATAGGTCGTGATCGAAAATGTGTTCGCCGTCTGTTTCAGTATAACGCCCGATCTCACTTGCAGGGGTCACGCCGGCGTTAAAGAAACGCCAGTAATCCGCGACCGGCAAATACAGTTCGAAAAAGTTCTTCACACCCCGATCGTATCTTCGGCGGATCGTCTCTTCGGGGATAGAATGACCGCCTGTCTGTACTCTAGCTGCCACTCGGGCGATAGCAAGATCTACGCTTGGCAGCCACAGGAAAACAACGCTTGCTCGGTAATCTCGTCTTTCGCGCAGGTCTTTTAGCCAACCCGCGTAGAAACGTGAGGCCAACGTGGTCTCGAAGGCAAAGCTCTTTCCTTCGTCGGCCAACTCATGCAGACGACCAAGCATGACGCGACCTGCGTCGAACGACGCATCCTCCGGGGCAAACGCCGATAGACCCTCAGCAATAGTGTCGGCATTTACGTACTGAAAGACTTGCAAAGTATCGCGCAGCAACGCCGGTGCGAGCGTCGACTTGCCGGCTCCGTTAGGGCCGGCAATAACGATAATATTTGGCATCAGATTTGAGCTAAAATATTTTCGACTTCCTTCCTGTAGTTTTCTTTACCGATCTGGTGACTGTAATCAGTCAACTTAACGATCTTGTATCGGGAACCAAGATATTTATCAAGAATGTTAAATGCAAGATTTCCGAAGGCAATTATTAGCGGATCACTGGCTCCAATATCGTTCATTTCGTCTTCGGACTTTGAAACATTCTCGCGTTCAACGCTCGGATTTATTTTCAAATACTGTACAACTTCTCGAGAGTCCTTATATGACAGATACTTGATGATATCAGTCATATACGCGCCATAGAATGACGTGTCCTTAAAAGCAAAACGAATTTTATAGTCCTGAGATCTCGCACTGCCATCGTGGAAATTTGCAAAGGTAGTTTCAACACGCCTCGAAATATTCAGTTCAACCATTACAACGTTAGGGTTGAGTCGTTTTAACAACTCCGAATTTTTTATATGGTCGAAGACAGTTAAATCGCCAACATTCGATTTAGGTGTCACGCCAACATCCGCCCAAATTGCCCAACTCCCACAGGCGCCGTATTTGCGCGCAATTTCCAAATACAGTTTTTCGTCCATACGCATTGTTACGGCCTCAATCTATACAACGTCCGCGGAAACGGAATCGTCTCTCTCACATGTTCGATACCGCACATCCATGCCGTGCAGCGCTCGATTCCCATGCCGAATCCACTGTGCGGGACCGAGCCAAAGCGTCGAAGATCGAGATACCATTCGAACGATTCGCGGGGAAGATTGTGCTTCTCGAGTTGCTCGATCAGGT
>JBDTMK010000109.1:0-8911 GCA_039934315.1 Pyrinomonadaceae bacterium
GCGAGTTTTCCGATTTTTACCGCCGTTGAGATATCCAGAGCATTCCGAAGAGGGAACTCCAGGATATTTTGTGGGGGAACAAGAGACAGCTCGCCGCGCATCGGCGAATCCGGAACCAAAGCGGCGAAAAGGTTGTGCCCTCGCTTGGCGAGTTCGTTAGACAGATCCGCGACGTGACGTTCGCCACCGCCGATCGAACGAGCCGAAGATATCTGCAAAATTCTCATCCGTAAAATCTGGGTCGAAAGCAAAACGCATCCGTAACGCGGAGAAAAGGTGATTGCAATCGAACAGGGTTTGTCCTTACAATTGACCAATGCAATTTTCAAGGCCCGCCCTGCTTTTCATCCTTCTCGCCAGCCAGCTCATTCCAGCTTGTTCCAAGCCCGCCGCCAATAGTAACCCCGTTACTTCGACCGCCGCGAATTCTACAGACACGGTGCAAACCGGCCCAAAGGACAACGTCGACGAACTCGGGCTGCTCGTTCGGCTTCCATTCGAGCCGGAAGAGGTCGCATGGGAAGAGCAACCGGAACAGAAAAAACTTGTCGCCGTTGTCAGATTCTCTCCTGAGAACGCCCAAAAAATGGCAGCCGAGGTTGCAAAGAACGGGCCGGCGTCGCCCGAGACTCTTACCGTTGAAAGCTGGTATCCGAACGAGCTCATCGCCCAAGGCGAACTGACCGGAGAATCGACAGTGAAGGGACAATCCTACCCGGCCGAACCGTTTCTAAATCCGCCGTACACGAAAGGAAAGATCACGCGGATCGAGCACACCGACTACTTCATCCTTCAAATTTCTTCGTAACGCTTCAGTTTGCGATAAAGCGTCGAAAGATCGATGCCGAGTATGTTGGCAGCCTTCGCCTTATCCTCGCCGACGCTGCCCAGAACCTCGATCAAATAACGGCGCTCCATTTCTTCGAGGGTCGGCCTGAACCCTTCGTCATCGCGCGTTCCGTACGATCGGACGGCGCTGTTTCGCACTTTCTGAGGCAGACTGTCGAGATCGATCGCGTCGTTGCTCAAGATGAAAGCACGCTCGACGGCGTTCTCGAGCTCGCGAACATTTCCTGGCCAATTATAATTTGCAAGTGCGGCCATCGCTTCGCGGCTCATCGGTTTTTCCGTTGAGTTTTGGCTGCGTGCAGACTTCGACGCGAAATGTTTGGCGAGCAGCGGGATGTCCTCGAGCCGTTCGCGCAATGCCGGCACGTAGATCTCGATCACGTTCAACCTGTAGAAAAGATCTTCGCGAAATCGGTTCGCGGTCACTTCTTCTTCGAGATTCTTGTTTGTAGCCGCGATTATTCTCGCTTCAAACTTCACGGCCGTCGACGAGCCGACCGGTGTCACCTCATGTTCCTGCAACGCTCGCAGCAATTTGACCTGGAGAGCCAGCGGCATCTCTCCGATCTCATCGAGAAACAGAGTGCCTCCCGCAACAGTACGGAACAGCCCTTTGCTTTCAGCGACCGCTCCGGTGAAAGCTCCCTTCGTATGACCAAACAGTTCACTTTCGAGAAGCGATTCGGGCAACGCTCCGCAATTGACTGCGAGGAAAGGAAGAGATGACCTGCCGCTGTTGAAATGGATCGACCGCGCAACCAATTCCTTTCCCGTCCCGCTCTCGCCCTGTATCAAAACGTTCGCGTTGGTGCCGGCAACTTTCTGCACGAGCGTAAATATTTTCTGAAGGTTCTCACTGTTGCCAACGATCTCAGAAAATGAATACTGCCGGTTCAGCTCACGCCGCAGCGCTCGATTCTCGCGGAACAGCTCGCGCTGTTGAATTGCATTCTTGACTGTTTGCAAAAGATCGTCATTAACAAATGGTTTCGTGACGTAATCGTAAGCGCCCTTTCGTAACGCAGCGACCGCCGAATCGACAGACGAATAAGCCGTCATTACGACGACGAGCGCGTCCGCGTCGATCGCCTTGATCCGATCAAGCAACTCGATCCCATCCATGCCGGACATTTTTATATCGGTTATTGTCGCGGAGATGTCGTTTTCACCAAACGCTGCCAGGGCCGATTCAGCGCTATCGGCGGTTACGACATCGTAACCCGAGCCTTCGAGAAGCCGTCGAAGGATCGAGCGCATGAGCTCTTCATCTTCGACAACCAAAATGGTGTGTTGAGCCATAGCGTAAAGAAGTTCAGTCTAGCACACGGTTTATTCTTGCTTCGCTTTCGTGTTAGCATCGGAAAGAACTCTCTCTCGTCAATTAATGCGGTTTTTCGTTCCAATTTTTCTCACTCTCGCTCTTGGTCTGTCTTGCGTTTCAACCCAGGCGCAGCAGACAAATCCGGTCGACAGACAGGTCGCAAATCCGATCACGGATACTCCAAACATAAATCCCGTTTCCGCGGAGCAAAACATTGCGCCGCCAAAAAACCCGAAGGGGAGCTTCGACTCGGAAAGCGGTGACGGCGATGTCGTTGTCTACTCAGAAAAGCAAACAGTAGAGGGAGAGCAGGGAAGCCGGATCCTGGTTTACACCGGAAACGTCGATGTCCACTACGGAACCTATCGGCTGCAGGCAAATAAAGTCACGCTGTACGAGGCCGAGGACCGAATGGTCGCCGAAGGCAGCGTCGTCTTCGATCAGGGCGACGATCAGCGCATTACAGGCGCTAAGGCTGTCTGGAATCTGAAAACCAAGTTGGGGACATTCGAAGACTCAACAGGCTTCACAAATCAAACGAACGACGGAACCGTCATCTACTTCACGGCGGAGAAAGTCGAACGTACCGCTCTCGATGAAGTTCTGGTGACAAAAGGGAAGTTCACTGCGTGCGAAGACGCGGTACCGAAGTGGTCGTTTACAGCCGATTCCGCCCGGATCAAGATTAACAAGCGAATCAAACTGAAGAATGCGAAGTTTCGTGTAAAGGACATTCCTATCATCCCGCTTCCATTCGCTTCACTGCCTATCGAACAGCGTGACCGCCAATCCGGTTTCTTGACGCCGACGTTCGGCTTCTCCGGTAACAAGGGATTCCGATTGTCCGGAGCGTACTTTCAAACTCTGGGGCGCTCGGCGGACGTGACCATTCGCGGAGATCTATACACGCAGCGCGGTATCGGGTACGGCCTCGATTTCCGGACTCGCGCAAACTCGCGTTCCTTTTTCAACTTCGGTTTCTATGCGGTGAAGGACAGGATCTTGGGTTCGAGCGCGAGCCCTGAAACCCCCGATCAGGGTGGCTCGATTATATATGCCGAAGGCGTTCAATATTTTTCTAATGGGGTCACCGCAGCTGCCGACGTCCGCCTTACATCCAACCTCGCGTTCCGACAGGTGTTCTCGGACGGCATTCAGCAAATCATTTCACCGATCGAATTCTCGCAGGTATTCGTTAACAAGAGTTGGAACAACTACGAGTTGAACTTGCTGGCCCGCTCCCAGGTAATTTCGATACCGAACGTTCGCGTAAAATTGCGGAACCTGCCGAGTGTTCAGTTTGAAAAACGGCCCTCGATGATCTCGTTTCTGAAGCCGTTATATTTCGCGTTTCAAGCGAGAGCTGAGGGCGTGTCGCGGCGCGAAGAGGTCGACAGCATTTTGCTGTATCAACAGACGACTGGGGGCGATCCGATCATCACGCCGACACTCATTCAGCGATTCGATATATTTCCGGAGCTGACGCTTCCGATAAACACGAAGTACTTCAACTTCACCGCGACAGCCGGCGGCCGCGTTACGTATTACACGAACTCCCTTAACGATATGCGTCAGGTCGTCGAGCGCGATGTGATGCGCAAATACGGCCAGTTTCAATTCGATATTCGTCCGGTCGCGTTGGCGAAGAATTATTACGGTAAAAACGACGCGTTTAAATTCCGACACGTGATCGAACCTTTTGTGACATACCGGTTCGTGAAAGGCATCAATAATTTTCAAAGAATACTTCGCATCGACGAGCTCGATACGATCACCGACACGAATGAGATCGAGTACGGACTAACCAATCGGTTCTACACCAGACGTTATTCCGAAGCGGTGACCGAGGAAGCGCAAAAACTGTTGGGAGAAACGGGGGCCACTGACAAGAAACCGCTGTCCGTGCAGCCATACGAGATCTTTAACCTAACGCTGCGTGGCAAGTACTTCTTTGACGAAAAATTTGGAGGCGCACTGATCCCGGGCCAGAGAAATCAAATTGAACCGATCACTGCCTTGACCTTCTATACATTCGGAGGTCTTGCGCGTCGCTTTTCGCCGTTGAACGTGGATGCCACTTATCGCCCTCAGCGGACGGTCTATGTGAACACGCGGGTGGATCTCGGAGTTCATGGCGACGGTATCCGCGCTGCTTCCGCCACCATCGGTTATGAAACGCCTCTGTTGAAGTTTTTCCAGACGCTCTACTACACGAGGGCCGTGGACCTGGTTCCTTCGCTACAGATCTATGCAAACAGAGACGGCAAAGAGCCCGGCACTTTGAAAGGAGCGCAATGGGGCCCGTCAATTTTTATAGGAAACCGGGACCACGGTCTGTACGGAGGCACTTCGTTCTTTTTTGATTTTGAGAATCGCCGCGCTGCCGGGCTCTCGCCTCTTATCAGCTCTCTCTATACCGCCGGCTACGCTTATGACTGTTGCTCGCTCGCCCTTCAGTTTTACACATTCAACGTCGGCGTCCGCAACGAGAACCGCGTGGTTTTCAGTTTCCGGCTGAACGGTATCGGGAGCTTCGGAACCGAGCAGTTCGGTCAGGGATTGAGATAATGCGCCGATGCTCTGTTCTGTTTTTAATCAATCCTAAACGCTCCGCAGCTTCTCTCACTAAGACCGCTGACGCCTCGGAATGAACGAGACCGAGGCCCCCAAACCAAAGAACCTAAAGAGGGTTTCTCGCATGTCCTCTTCTCCTGCAAATAAATCTTCCAGATCATCGTCGACTTCGTTCTCCGGATCGCCTTTCGCCGTCGCCAGGAAGATGTTTTCGATCTCATTCATCGTTAGAAACCCCAACCCGCGATAGGCTTCGAATTGCTTTTCATCGTACATCTGATCGCCAGTCGATTGATGTGGAAAGTTAACGTTTGACTGCGCGTAGTTCATGATGTCGCGTGGTTCTCTCTCGTAATACGTTGGCCTCGTGTAGAGGATCCAACCCGTACGATTCTTCCGGTCGCCTGTTTTCGCGTCGACATACGTTTCGGGATAGATGATCCGGGCGATAGCAAATCTCGACTTGTTGACCTTTTGCTTATCGTCTTCTTTTTCAGCGGAGCGGGCCCGGATATTCATCGAGCCAACGAGCTGGATGTCGACGCCCAAATCTACCTTGCACTTCTGAATTGCGTTTGCGATTTCGCCGAACTTGAATCCCAGGTCCGCGGCCCCGTCACTTAGCACGATGAATTTGCAACGGCGAAGGACCATCTCATATATCGCCAGGTTTTCGAAGTGTCCACCGTCAGTGACATTGATATACCGCTTATTCTCATCGGTGCGTCCAAGCGTTTCGTTGAGGAGAGGAAGCATAGCGACGGTGGGGCTCGATTTGCTATAGAACGGTCGATCCTGGTAGTCGAGCCTTGCCCCGATAGCGTTTGTATTCCCAAGCCACCAGCCAAGGCGGATATTGAAAAGCGACATCAGAAATGTGACCACGGAGGAAGAGTAGTACCCCATATTGGGATTCGCCGCGGCTCCCGATATAGCCATCGCCGTCCCAAGCCTGATCGCCTTTCCCGGGATTTGGCAATCGGGTTTACCGTCTGCTTGCAAACCGCATTTCTCTCCGGTCTGATTGCACGAGTCCAATTCGGCGCACGGTCCGAGGCTTGCGTTCCGACAGAATTCATTTGTGTTTCGATAGCCAAGCATCCAGCTTCCGCAGTGCAGCGGTGACATTGTAAAGCTGGCTGCCTTTCGGTTCTGCCACGCAAGAGTCTTTCCCCCAACCAGGTTAACGGTCGCATTAATGACATGAAACGGTTTTTGATCTTTGAGCCGGTGGAGCTGGAAGTTATCGCGATCGTCGAAACCGGTGAACGAGTTTTTTCGGCGGCGAGTGTTCGACGCTCCGAGGTAGGCCCGGACCAGCCTGTCGCGATATGCACCGTGAAGCGAGAATTTGTTTACGTTGACAAAGAACGCCATCACCGCACCGACTACGATCAGGGCTAGAAAGATTGCGACAAAATACATCAGCCTGGCATCTTTCAGTACCGCGACGTGAGTTGGGAGCGATTTCCACTTCCCGTCCGGGAAAGCACTTCCAAGTGCGTAGATAAGGACGGACGTCAGATAGGCAAGGGTGACGAAAATAAATCCCAGAAATACTACGGCCGCGATCTTCGGCGCATATTCGAGGAAGCGGGATGTTTTCGACTTCACAGGTTCATTGCGCACCTGCGATTTTTCGGAGAAACCGCCTAGCAGGGATAAAGCTCCAGACGCGACACCGATCGCGGAGACGAGGCCCGGAATTATCCCGGTTCTTAAATTCAGCTCGGACCACTTTACGCTGAAGATCGCTTCAAGCGCTGACGGAGCCAGGAGAACGAGTGCGTTCAGCAGGATCCATACGGCCGCGATTATTAGCACCCAGGCTCCATAGCGAGCGAGCCACTCCCTGTCTTCGTCGGTCGCTTTTCCGCTGGAGAGCCCTACGAAAACTGTGGCCGCCACAAGAACTATCAACAGAAACACCGGGACCGAAAAGCAGACGTAGAGCTGCCACGCATAAGTCTGACTCCAAATCTCCTGCCCATCACCGGGCACTTTGACCGCGACAAAAAAGAGCAATATGGCTCCGAGCATGGCTGAAATAAAGGCAGCGAAGCTACCTAGTCCGTCTCGATACTTTCCTATTAACACTAGGTGCAGTCCCCCAAAAAGGAATGCGAGGATCGCCCCGATCACAAGGTAGATGAGAGTGAGGTTCGGTTCTTCACGTATGCCCAAACCCAGGAGATCGAAGAGATCATAGAGCTTCCCATTTGAGTGAATGTTCCACGCCCATAAGCTCGAAGCGCACACTGCGGAGAGCAAGAGCGGTAGCACGCCGTATTTGAATACTCCAAGGTCTGTGTTGTCGTCGGCGTCCGGCTCTTCGTTGATGATATCGCCGTCGATGGAGGTCGCCCTCGCATCGTCGACGGGTTTTTGCTGCTTGCTCGGAAGCTTGCTAATCACAAACGCCATCGAAATTCCCCCCAGGGCGATAGCAGTGAAGAGCGTGACATACGAGACAAGATCCGGCACCTCCCTGTTTACGACCACGAGAAAAATGAATCGTGGCAGCATCAATACTGCGGCGATGAGCGGAATAAATATGGTCAGATTTAGAAACAGGTTACGGAGATAGATCGCGATCAGGGTCCATGTGTCTGCGGAGAGGAGTCCGGTCCGCGGGCTCATATAGTTGCTGTACTCGCGAAGATGTTGAAGCTGAGCGGGCTCCGGGTTAGGCGCTTCACTAATCAATGGACACCCGTTTATCTTTTTTTTAACGCTATCGACGCCTGTTCGCCGACCCTGTCTGGACTCTCGATCCGGAAGATCGACTTCCGGTGATGCTCCTTCGATCAGATCCGCACTCGATGATTCGTCCTGCTCACTGACACTCTTCGTCAATTGCCGCGTCGTGCTCATTATCTTCTCGCGCAGGATCCACGCCGAAAGCCATGAGCCGAGGTACCCCCCACCCGAAACGGTCGATAGATAGTCAAATTTTCCGAGTAGGTTGCTTTGTGCTAACGCCTGGACGATTCCGAGGCCGAATGTCGCGCTCCTAATCCCTCCGCCAGAGAAGCACAGTGCCGTCAACTCCTCCTGATGAAACTTCTCGAAAATGTTCTCAAGATTTTCACCCTCGACGGTGACGCCCCTGGTGCGTTTTATTTCTTCAGCAAGAACCCTGGAGAGGGGAACAGGTCGGACCTTCCACAACGCAGTGTAGATGATGTCGGGGAAATGAGAAGGATTGCTCGGGCCTTCCAGCTTGCCCTCGAGGTGTTTTACATTTCGCCAATCGCTGTCCTTGATTGCGAAATACTTTTCCAAAAGCCCTTCCGAAAGTGGCGGGGGATTCTCTCCGAGCTCCAGCTGTCGCTGATGGACCGCGGCGAGGATATACGCGAGTTTGCGCTGGTCCTTGCCCCAAAAGTTTCTCTCCCAGTAGGCGATAGTTGTGGCCCACCGTTTCTTGTCGGGAGCCTTCAGGGCGAGAAAGAACGGGGTGAGCTTGAGATATTCAAAAACAACTTCGGCGTCGATCTTGTTCGCTGGATTCATGGATACATTTTTGCGCGTCTGGTTCTTGAGGTAAAAACAACTCTCCGTCCTGAAGTCCTCAGCTTCTATCCATTAATGCGGACCCGGAGAACTCCTTCCGCGTTTGCGCTAGAGAACGGAAAGTCTTGAAACTTCACTCCTTCGTCAAGGCCATAGTTGTCGAAGTCGAATCCGGAATGGGCGTGCGACATCAGGAGATCGTCACTGCTGTCCTTGAAAAGCTTTGGAACGACTGTGGAGACGGCGCCCATCAAACTTCCGATCAGTGGATTCGTAACGGCCTTTTTCAGTTTGTCCGCGACGCCTTTAATACTCTCGTCGCCCAAAATCTTTTCGAGCTTTGCCCCGAACCGCTTGTGATTGTCGTCACTTTCTATAACGAACATTTGCAGGGCGAAGAAGCCTCCCGGATCCAAGTTGGGATAGATCATGATCCCGCTGCCCGACAATGACGCGTGCGGAAACGACTTTGTAACCGGGAAGATATTTGAAACCGACGCCAGCATGAATTTGAGCGCGTCCTTCTCCGAGTTCGGCGGAATCATCGCGCTTAGATCTTTGTTTGCCCCACCGATAATATCGGCATCATTGTTCTTTTTTATGTTCATATCGCTCGCGAACGACAAAATGTAAAGCTGTCTCGCATCGCGT
>JBDTMK010000110.1:0-8873 GCA_039934315.1 Pyrinomonadaceae bacterium
CATGGTTTATCGCGAGAACAACGGCGGGAACACAGATCGTTCAGTTCGGGGCGACTGGCGACAAACCGTTGCCGAATGCTTTCGTTCCTTAGGAGGAATTTTTCCGCGGGTTTTCATGGATGACGCGGATCCACAAGCGCCTACTTCATGTGGGAGATTGCGACGACGGTAGTGTTGCCCGGTGAAGCGGCTCCCCGGCTCTTAAACAAAATGAATCAAATCCTGCGTGGCCCTGCTCGTTGCACTACTGCAAGAATACTCTGACCGTAGCGTCCGGCATGCGGTCGTGTTGCTCGCGAAGTCACGAGAAATTCATTTACCAAATCGGCGAAGCGTGTTTTAATACGTTTCACCGATTCCTTTTATAAAGGGGCTAAAAGCGCAGCAATAAGACTGTATAAGCTGTCGGTAGAAGTCTCGAAAGCAGTAGGTATTTTATTATGAGCAGACTCAACGGAATTCTTTTTTTCCTTCTACTTTCCCTTGCAGCAACCAATCTTTTTGCTGCCAATCCCGGTGACCTCGACCCGACTTTCGGGACCGGCGGAAAGGTTTACAATCTACCGACTAACTTTATTCCGGCAGAAGATATCGCGATCCAGGGCGACGGTAAACTGGTCCTCGTCGGCAGCACTCTCGGGCCGGACATGACCCAGGATTTCGGCATCGTCCGTCTGAACTCGAACGGAACGCCCGACACCGGCTTCGGAACCAACGGACTCCTCGGAATCTCGTTTGACGCCGGTGCGAATGAAATGGCGACATCGGTAGTTATCCAGTCTGACGGAAAGATCGTCGTCGCCGGCAGCGTGCAGGCGGGTACGGTGGGATGGGACTGGGGTGTGATCCGCGTCACCACGAACGGAACACTCGACACGTCTTACAACAGCCCGAGCGGCAAAGTGAAGATCAATTTCAGCGGCGAAGATTTCGCCAACGACATGATCATCCAACCCGATGACAAAGTCGTCATTACCGGCACCGTCCGGGTCAATCCGAACAAGGACATTGCCATCGGCCGACTGACGGCGAGCGGAGTGCTCGACACCACTTTCGTCGGCGCTGCTGGACGGGTATTTATCGATATCGGTGGTAACGAGGACGAGTCATTCGCGCTGGCACGTCAATCCGACGGAAGCCTGATAATGGCAGGGCGCACGGCCGGTCTAAATGGAGGTGATTTTTTGCTCGTGCGTATGACGTCAGCCGGTGCGATCGATACGGCCTTCGGCTTCGGCGGCGCCGTGTTGACGCCGATCGGGACGCAAAACGACAGCGCCTACTCCGTTGCCATTCAGACGGACGGAAAAATCGTCGCCGGTGGGATCGCAAATAGCGGATCGTTCGATGAAGCAGCTTTCGCGCGCTATACAACTACCGGTGCTCTCGATACAACATTCGACGGTGACGGGAAGGTAACCTACGACGTCCGGACGATGAACTCAGATATTATTCGCTCAGTCCTGATTCAGGCGGACGGAAAAATAATAGGTGTCGGAGCGAGTGGTGGATCGTTCATCGTGGTTCGCCTGACTAGTGCCGGAGCTCTTGATCCTTCTTTTGGAAGTGGCGGCAAAGTGGTGCAGAACATCGCCCCGGATAACAGCGCGGCGCATCGCGCGATCCTTCAGCCGGATGGAAAGATCGTGGCGGTTGGTGACGGTGGAGGGAATGCGACATTTGGGTTTACAGCGGCCAGGTTTCTTACCGTTCCTAGCTCGAAGGCTCCTTTCGATTTCGACGGCGACGGTAAAACGGATATAGGCATCTTTCGCCCGATTCTCGGAGCTGCGGAGTGGTGGATCAATCGGAGCGGGAGCGGCCAGACATTCGCTCTTCAGTTTGGATCCTCGACGGACAAGATCGCGCCTGCGGATTACACCGGTGACGGGAAGACCGACATCGCTTTCTTCAGGCCTTCGTCGGGTCAGTGGTTTGTTTTGAGAAGTGAAGACTTCTCGTTCTTCGCTCTGCCTTTCGGAACGAATGAGGATGTCCCGGTGCCGGCGGATTATGATGCCGACGGTAAGGCCGACTTCGCCGTCTTCCGACCTTCATCTTCGACATGGTTCATCAGCCAGTCGTCGGGAGCTCCGACACGCATCGAAGGATTCGGCATCGCTGGCGATTTGCCCGTCGTCGCCGATTATGACGGAGACAATCGAGCCGACATCGCGATCTTCCGGCCCGGCCCTGGTGAATGGTGGATACAGAGAAGCACTGCCGGACCGATCGCATTACAGTTTGGTATGGGAACAGATAAAGCAGTGCAGGGCGACTACACCGGCGACGGAAAAGCGGACATAGCGTTTTGGCGGCCGTCGACGGGTTTCTGGTTCATTATCCGGAGTGAGGACTTCTCGTTCTTCGGATTCCCCTTTGGAACGACCGGGGATGTTCCCTCACCGGGAGATTACGACGGCGACGGTAAGCTTGACCCGACCGTTTTCCGTCCGTCTAATTCGACGTGGTTCATCGCCAGAACCACTGCGGGAACTCAGATCGTGCAGTTCGGTGCGAGTGGCGACCGACCGTTACCGAATGCATTTGTTCCTTAGGAAAATTACCCGCGGATTTTCGCGGATGAACGCGGATAAGATCTTATGGGCTTATCCGCGTCATCGGCGAAAATCGGCGGCTAGAATTTTATGTTCCGCCCATAAAGCTCACGAGCTCCTGGTCCAATTTTTATTTGCGAGTTTGGCGAAGCGTAATTTAATACCGTTTCGCCCATTTTTTTAATTTAAAACTACCCGGATTAAGTATCTTATATAAGGTAAAAGAGCCCCCAAGCTTTATGCCCATACAAAAGTTCCTTCGGTTCACAATTGTCCCGGCTTGCGCTCTACTCTGTGCAGCGTCGATCGCCTGCACCGAAAGAGACCTGACGACTCCTATCGCTGAAGCCGAAACACATCTAGAAGCTGCTCCGACGCCGGCGCCATCAAATTCCGATTCGATAACAATCGCGGCGGTCGGCGATGTGATGCTCGGCTCACCTTTTCCCAACGAATCGCGCATGCCGCCAAACGACGGCGCGGATATTTTAAAAGATGTGACTCCGACCCTATCTGCCGCCGACATTGCGTTCGGAAACATGGAAGGTCCGATCATCGACGGTGGAATCTCGGAAAAATGTGGAACGCCCAAACCCGGTGAGCCTATTAGATGTTTCGCTTTCAGGATGCCGACCCGATTCGCTAAGAATCTCAAAGCCGCTGGTTTCGATGTGATGAGCGTTGCCAATAATCATGCGTCGGATTTTGGAGAGCCCGGACGCTCGAGCACGCGAAAAACGCTCGAAGGACTTGGGATCAAACATGCCGGCAGCGACCGCCTGCAGTTCTCGACAACTTACCTCGACGTGAGAGCTATTAAGGTTGCGTTCGTCGGCTTTGCGCACAACAACATCGTTCCGAACGTTAACGACCTCGAAACCGCTCGCCGTCTGGTTCAGGAAGCCGACAAAAAGGCGGACATCGTGGTCGTATCATTTCACGGCGGAGCCGAGGGCACCGGAGCACAGAATGTTCCAAAGCAAACCGAACTCTTCTTCGGTGAAAAGCGCGGTAATCTGCCACGGTTTGCGCACACTGTCATCGATGCGGGTGCCGATCTCGTTCTCGGCCACGGCCCGCACGTGCTTCGCGCGATGGAAGTATATAGGGACCGGCTTATCGATTATTCGCTCGGCAATTTTGCGACGTACGGCTGGTTCAAGCTCGAGGCCGAAACTGCGCTTACGGTGATTCTCGAAGCCCGGCTCGATAAGACTGGAAGGTTTATTGGCGGCACACTGCATTCAGCACGGCAGGAGGGGCTTGGCATTCCGGTTCTGGACAAATCGGGCGCAGCGATCAGAAAAGTTCGCACATTATCGCAGTCGGACTTCGGGGCATCGGCACCAAGAATTGCAGACGACGGCACAATCTCACTAAACTAAGAGAAATTTTTCTGGAGGTATTTGTTAATGCGAAATCCGGTGGGTTGGTTTGAGATTTATGTCGAGGATATGGAACGCGCCCGTGCGTTTTACGAGGCGGTGTTGAAAGTGAAACTGGAAAGGCTTCCCGGCCCTGACATAGAGATGTGGAATTTTCCTATGGACAATAACGCTGCCGGCGCAGCGGGCTCCCTCGTGAAAATGCCCGGCTTTCCCGTCGGCGGAAACAGCGTGTTGATCTACTTCAGCTGCGAAGATTCAGCCGCCGAAGAATCGCGAGTCGCCGCCGCAGGCGGCAGGATCGAAAAAACAAAGTTCTCGATAGGCGATTACGGATTTATTTCTTTGGTCTATGACACGGAAGGAAATATGTTCGGACTGCATTCGCTCAAGTAGCTGTTAAAAGTTTCTGGTTTCTAGTTCCTTGTTTCTTGTTTCTTGTTACAAGCTGAAAGTCCAAAACTAGAAACCAGAAACTAGAAACTACTTTCTCTTTTCAATCTTCTCGACCAACTTCGTCGCATGATTACGCGCGATGAGCGGAATCCGTTCGTCGTCCTTCATACCTTTCAATAAAGGCAGCATCTGCGAAGGATCGGAAATCTCGTTTCGCCTCAAAAGCCCTTCGAGCGCATCGAGAAGCTTCGGTGCTTCGAGCGGCTGATTCTCGCGTGCGACTGTGATATCGAACATCCAGATGAACTGGTTCCCGAGCTTGCGATACTCGTCCGAGAGCGCTTTCGCGTCTTTGTTGACGGTGTAGTTGAAGACCGACGTTCGCTGTTTCTCACCCTTCTTCAATGTGAACGTGGAGACGCCAAGATGCGAATAATCTTTTTCGTACTGATAGCTTTCGGTTGATTCGATAAAGTTCAAAGCAGCGAACGCATTGTTTATGCGCTCGAGTGCGGCAGGCGAGACTTGCAACGGATCCGTCACCTTATCTCCAAACAATTTTTTTGTAAAAGTTATCGTGCCGCGTCCCGCCTCGTCATGCTCGATGACGATCTTACTGATAACAAACTCCGGCTGCGAGAACTCGTAAAAGTAGGTCGGTTCAAAGTCCTTCGGCACGCTCGTCCCCTTGCCCATGCCAGATTCGGACGCGGGCCTTTCGTTCTTCTTCGGTTCTGACTTAACAACCGTCGGCTCATCAGGCGACGGACTCGGAGTCGGAGCGACAGAAGTGACGAGCGGCTTTTTCGGAACGGTCTTTGTTCCGCGTTTTGTCTGCGCGGCCGCCGCCAACGTCAAAAATACCGCAGCGATTAAGACAGAAACGATTGATCGTTGAAGATGCATGAATGAAATGGATTATCTAACTTGCGGGTTTGATGACGCAAATGGCTGGCGGGTTTGTATAGGCAGTGATGGGTGATGGGTGATGTGAAACCCGGCTGCGGGTTTTTTATTCTTTCTTGTCACTTACCACTTACCACTTATCACTTATCACTCAAATTTCACGGAGACGATCTTGGAGACGCCGGCTTCCTGCATGGTTACGCCGTATAGCGCGCGGGCGGCTTCCATGGTCCGCTTATTATGCGTGATGACGATGAACTGGGTTTTCTCGGCCATGTCCGCGATCTTTGCGACGAAACGGCCCACGTTGGCGTCATCGAGCGGGGCGTCGACCTCATCGAGCAGACAGAACGGAGAAGGGCGATACTTGAAGATCGACATTACCAAAGCGATCGCGGTCATCGCCTTTTCCCCGCCCGAAAGCAACAGAATGTTTTGTAGACGTTTGCCAGGCGGCTGAGCGACGATCTCGATGCCCGCCTCCAGAATGTCGTCGTTCTCGAGCAGTGTCATCTCGCCCTTTCCGCCGCCGAAAAGCTCCTGGAAAAAGACGATGAAATTTGCGTTGATGGCTTCGAACGCGTCGCGGAAACGCGCCCGCGAACGTTCCTTGATCTCGCGGAGAGCTTCTTCTGCCGACGCGATACTGTCGATAATGTCCTGTCTCTGCGAAGTCAAAAACAGCAGACGCTCTTCAGCCTCGGACAGTTCTTCGACAGCGAGCATGTTGATGGCGCCGAAACCTTCGAGCCGTTCTCGAAGATCGCTGACTCTCGTACGGCAGAGGCCGAGATCGAACTCATCGTCGAGCGCCTCGGTTTCGATCAGAGAGGCGAGGGCCGTGTTCAGTTCCTGCGCGCATTTTTCATTTACGTTCTTGAGCTGGGTAACCGCTTCGGCCTGTCGAACTTCTATCGCCGCTCTTTCATTCAATGCGTCAGCCGAACGATGGTTCAAGTCAGCCAGCTCTGCGCTCATCAGGTCGGCCGCCTCGCGGGCCGTCGTCACTTCCGCGATCGCTGCAGAGAGCTCTTCGATCTCTTTCGTTTTTTCAGTCTCAGCTCCGGCAATTCGGTCCGCGATCGCAGCCGTCGAGTCGCGCAAGTTCGTGATCCTGATCTCTATCTCGTTGAGCTCGACGGTCTGCGATGCGGAGCGCGTCTCGAGCTCCTTCTGTTCATTCTCAACACGCTTCAGCGCGGAATGTACTGAGCGTCGACGCTCCCCGGATGTTGCCGCCAAAGTCCGCTTCTCGTTAACGACTGAGTTCTCGGCATCGGACCTCGCCCGAGCTTCGGCGAGAACCGAGTTTACACGATCGACTTCGCGCCGCGCATCGTCGCGGTAACGTTCGGCATCCCTCCGATTCTCCCGAGCTTCGGCAATACGCGTCGTATTTTGCTCGAGCTCGTCCCGCGTCTGTTTCTGCTCTTCAGCGACGACCTTCTTATGCCGTTCGGCGCGCTCGATCTCCTGTCGGGTCGTGGATCGCTGAATGTCCATGCCGTGCAGCCCGCGTTCGACTTTGATAATGAGCGATTGCAGATCGACGGTTTTCTCTTCGATCGATGCGAGTGATCGGCCATCGTCTTCGGCGATCGTCCGGGCCAGCGAGATCTCTTCTTCGAGCACCGTGAGTGTCGTTTCCAGGCCAGACAACTCACGCTTGAATGCGAGCAGCGATGCATTCGGTCTGTCGTCGGGAGCTTCCCGCCCACTGACAAAAAGGCCGTCTCCGCTGATCACCGTTCCTCCGCGGGTGACAAAAGTTTGACCGCTGCCGAGGTCGGCGTCGCTGATGTTTTCGATCAGCCTCGCCGACAATTCGCGCGGAAAGGATTTTTGCAGGGTTTCTAGAAGCTCACCGGAGACACCGAGCACTTCACTGACGAGATCACCTGAGTGCGACGTTCTGCTGTTGCGGCCCTCCAGTGACGAAACCGCCAGGATCGCGATCCGGCCGATGGCGTTATTCTCGAGCCATCTCGAAACCGTTTTTGCATCTTCGACGTTTTCTACCAGAACCGTTTGCAGGCGTTGTCCAAAGAGACTTTCGACTGCAACTTCCGAGCGCTCGTCAACGGACAAGAAATCAGCGAGCACGCCAAGGAGCCGGGCTCCAATGCTTTCCTGTTCCGAAAAAAGCTTCTGGATCTGCGGTGCATAGACTGCACGCTTTTCGTCGAGCTCGAGAAGTGTGTCCCGCCGATTGCGCGTTTTAATGTGCTCGGCCTCTACACTGCGAAGCGACTCTTCCGACGACCGCAATTTTTCGCGGGCCGCGCTTGTAGCCGTCAAAAGCTGTACCTTTTCGGCTTGCAGAGCTTCGAGTTTTTGCCCCTCTTCTTTGTGGTTTCTTTCGAGATCGAATGATTCTTTGACGAAGGCATCGAACGCTTCAGCTGCCCGAAGCTCCTCCCGCTCGAGTCCGTGCAAACGCTCATTCAATCGCTCGGCGTTCGTCTCGAGCTGTCTAGAGATCTCGTCGAATCGTTCGAGCGCCGCGGTGTGCTTCATTAGCTCCGTGCGGTGCGTCTCGAGCTCCTCTTCTACCAGACGGGCATCGTCCAGCTTCAACGCGTATTGCTTTTCGGCTTCCTGCAATATCATGCGGGACGCATCAGCCTCCGCGGTTTCCGCCTCGTCTTCCCTGTGCAGACGCTCGAGTTCCGATTCGATAAGCTTGAGCCTCTGCTCGACCGCGTCGATCTCGTTGCGGACAGCCTCGGAACGATTATTTAGATTTACTATCTGCTCAGCCTGGTATCGATGTTCACGTTCGGCGCGGTCTCGTTCGAGAGCGTTGTCCGCATGTCGGCGACGGATCTCGGCGAGTGTTTCCTCGACAAACCGCGCGCGCTGGGTCGCTTCGCGAAATGCTTCTTCCTGTTCCGTTAACTTTGTGGCGAAGCCTTGCTCGACCTCTACGGCGTCGGCCAACTGCTTCTCGAAGCTTGCGATCGCCGTAGAAAGATGGCGTCCCTCGGCAGCAAACAGTTGGCGAAGCAGCATGCGAAATTCTTCCTGAAGTACGATGTAACGCCGGGTTTTGGACGCCTGGCGGCGGAGCGAATTCGCCTGCTTCTCGATCTCGGACACGATATCGGAAATACGGCCTAGATTTGTCTTCGCAGAATCAAGCCGGGTTTCGGCGGCGCGCTGTCGCGTTCGGAATTTCGAGATTCCGGCAGCCTCTTCGATGAGATTCCGTCGATCGGACGGCTTTGCGGAGAGGATCTGGCCGATGCGGCCCTGTTCTATGATCGCGTAATGGGCACCTGAAAGCCCGGTTCCCGCAAACAGATCCTGGATGTCTCTAAGGCGGCAGGCCTTGCCGTTCAACTGGTACTCGCTTTCACCGGACAGATAAAGCCGACGGGTAACTGCGATCGCCTCGCCCGGAGCAAAGTCCAGAGCGAAAGAGCGCGGACGCCAGTGACGCTTGGTCTTAATCGTTCGCTCGACGGTCTGAACTGATCCAACTTGGGCGGCCTGGACCTTTTCGAGCTCAAATTCCTCAGTTTGGAAACCGTTTGGTTCCGTTTCCGGCAGAGCTTGTCCTACAGCTTCGACCGCGCTGGCTTCATCGATCGTCTCCGCTTCCAGGGCATCGACATCAAGCGCGCTC
>JBDTMK010000111.1:0-8835 GCA_039934315.1 Pyrinomonadaceae bacterium
TATTCCCAATTATTCCAATACATAAACTCAACAAAAAGCCGACGGAATATGCTACCCTATGTGACATAACCTGCGATTCCGACGGTATTGTCGATAAGTTCGTTGACTTGCACGATATAAAACCAGTGCTTGAACTTCATAAGCTGGTTAAAAACGAACCTTATTATTTAGCGATGATGCTCGTTGGAGCCTACCAGGAAGTTATGGGGAATAACCATAACCTGTTCGGAGTTCCGCACGAAGCCCACATTTTTATCGGCGAAGACGGACATATCATTAAGAAGGTAATTTACGGTGCGACGCTGGCTGACACGTTGAGTACTGTTCGCTTTGACACGAACCAGCTCCATGATCAGTTTCGCCGCGCGATAATGAAGAGAATAAAGAACGGGAACCTTTCTACTAAAGAAGGTAACCAGTTGATCGAATTTTACGAGAACCAGGCGGACGCATATACCTACATGACGCCAAACGGGACTGCGGGAAATTGAGATTTAATTAGGATTTATATTTTGGAAATTATTTGTTTGGAGAATCATAATGGCGGCTCAAAAGAAAACTAAAGCTTCAAAATTTCTGACGGTTCCGACGAGACCCGTGCCTATTGACCGGGATCGTTCTGTTGCAGGACTGTTGGAAAAGATGGAGGGCGCCGGTTTTGGCGCGAAGCAACTTGCAGAAGCTCATCGAATCTGGCTCGACATGCTGGATGACAATTCGACTATCTACTTATGCGGGTCGGGAAATCTTATCACGTCGGGAATGCGGCGGCTGTTGGCATACGTTATCAAGAACCGATTCGTCGATGTGATCGTTATGTCCGGTACTGTTCTGTTTCACGATATTCATGAGACTCTCGGCCGAAATCATTACCAGGCTCATCCGAGCATGTCCGATGACGAGCTTGAAGCATCTGACGTCGCTCGCGTTGGCGATCTTCTCGCCAATCGGGATGAATATCGCGAGGCTGACGAATGGGTCGGGAGCGTTATCAATCAATTGGACACAAGCCGCGCGTACTCAGTTCGAGAGTTTTTGCTGCTCATGGGTCGAGAGCTCGCGGAGATCGCTCACGAAGACGGCATCATGACTTCTTCGTTCAAGGCACGCATTCCGATTTTCTGCCCGGATCTTCTTAGTACCGAGTTGTCCGTCGGTATCGCACGCGCACGCTTTGAAAAGAAGTCGCAGTTTACGTTCGACACGACGACCGACACCATGGAAATGATGGCGATTGCGCAGAAGACACGAAACTCGGGCGTGATCACACTCGGCAGCTCGTGCAGTCAGAACATGCTCCACATGGCAGAGATCTCGTCGTACATGCTTCGCAACGCAGCTCGAGGGCACAAGTATGCGGTCAACATTACGACCGATTCAGTTCCGCTCGAGATTCGCACTCCCTCCTACGGCGGCAACCACACGGCAGTTTTTGGAAAACTGCTGCGGGGTGCAACAACCGCTTATGTGCCGGCCGATCCGTCCATCGCACTGCCGATGATCATCACCGCGCTTTCACAAACCGCAGCGAAATTTATGAAGGGCCGGAAGCGTCCGAACTTCAGTTTCGCGGGTAAGGACATGACGATCGACGTCCCTTGAGCCTTTTAGATTCTGGATTTTAGATTTTGGATTTGAGCGGTCGTCGATCGATTGGCATTGCTATATCGAAAACCGACAACCGGGTCAATCGAAAATCCAAATTCTAAAATCCAAAATTGCTATGTCAGAATCATCAGCACTTCCGATGAACTTCGGCGGTATCGAAGAGGATGAGTACTCCTCGTTCGATTCCGCCCGCATTGTCGTTTGGCCGGTAGCTTATGAAGGGACTGTTTCTTACGGGACGGGAACAGGAGCGGGAGCGATGGCGATCGTCGACGCTTCGCGCAATATGGAGCTCTACGAAGAGGAAACGGGGTCGGAACTTTACAAGCTCGGCATTCACACCCTTGAAGAGTTCCCTTCCCGTGAAACTCCGGAAGCGATGATGGAGTCGCTGTACGATCGAACTAAAGAGCTTCTGGAAACTGACAAATTCATATGCATGCTCGGCGGCGAGCATTCGGTATCGGCTCCAGTAATAAAAGCTCACGCGGAAAAATTTCATAACATGAGCGTTTTGCAGATCGACGCTCACGCTGATCTCCGGGACACGTACGACGGGACGCCTCATTCACATGCATCGATAATGGCTCGTGTCGTAAAGGATCTGCGAATTCCGTCCGTTCAGGTTGGTATCCGGTCGATCTCGGCGGATGAGGCACACGCACTGAACACTGGCCTTCCCACGAAGATTTTTTGGGCGAAAGACATTGTCGGCAAGTCAAACTGGATCGACGACGCGGTCGATTCCCTCACCGAGAACGTCTATCTCACGATCGACATCGACGGTCTCGACCCTAGTCTTGTTCCAACCACGGGAACCCCTGAACCCGGCGGTCTTGGCTGGTACGAGACGCTTGCTCTGATCCGTACACTTGGTAAAAAACGCAGGGTGATCGGAATGGACCTCGTCGAGTTCTCGAAGACGGACAATTCCGATGCACCGGCCTTTCTTTGTTCGAAGCTCGTATACAAATCCCTCGCCTACATTTTCAACGACGAGTCACCAAAAATAGCCGTCCGATAGTTCGTAGGAGCGCAGAACTGGAAGGCTGTCGCCGGCGAGGCTTCCGATTTTCCCGCCCTGCCATATTGAGCGAAAGATTTATAAAAGTCCCTTCAACATCTATGCAGCAGCAGTTTCGAGAGTACCGACGTGTTTTTGGCTTCGTCCAGGCCTGAGCGTTCAACCGGTCGGATCAGATCCATATGTCGGGCGAAAAAGTATGCTTTTAATAGCGATTTTCGTGAACTCTACACCGCTCAGTCTCGTATTCCCTTCACGAGCTTGCACGCGGCTTTGCATACGGTAGAATTTTAAAAATTAAGTTTGGAGACGCATTAATGTTTAGAAGAAACGTTTTCTTGCCTTCGTTGGTCATTGCGGTCGGATTATTTGGCGGCTGTAGAACGGGTTTATTTGGTGGTAACGAGTTGCCGGCTACGGCCGAACCTGCCGCTCCGCCCACCCCCCTAGTCGTGGACGGTGTTAGAACCTCGTACGCGGATGTTGTTGAAAAAACGTCGCCGGCGGTGGTTCGAATCGAGGCCGAATCGCATTCGCGGAGAACATCGGACCAGCAGCCGCAGGTCAATCCGTTCGGCGACGATGATTTCTTTAGACAGCTTCCCGTTCCACGCCAGCCGGCGCAGCCAAGGCTCGAGCGAGGGCTTGGTTCCGGCGTGATCGTCAGCGCCGACGGGACTATTCTCACGAACAATCACGTCGTAGAAGGAGCTGAAAAGATCACGGTGCTACTCAGCGACAACAAGTCGTTCGACGCTAAACTTGTCGGCTCCGATAAGGCCAGCGATCTTGCCGTCCTGAAGATCGAAGCGCAGAATATGCCTTTTCTCTCGTTAGGCAACTCTGACACCGTCCGTGTCGGCGACATCGTACTCGCCATCGGAAATCCACTCGGGATCGGGCAAACAGTTACGGCCGGGATCATTTCTGCCAAGGGCCGTCGTACGGGTTTGAGCTACGCAAATAACAACGACACATTCGAAGACTTTCTCCAGACGGATGCCCCTATCAATCGCGGCAATTCCGGCGGTGCCCTCGTGAATCTTAACGGCGAGCTAATTGGAATAAACTCCCAGATACTTTCTGGCGGGCCTTCCGGCGGCAACATCGGAATCGGATTTTCGATCCCGTCCAACATGGCCAAATCGGTAATGGAGCAGTTGCTTCGAGACGGTCGCGTGAGACGCGGAATGCTGGGTATCGGGATCCAGAATCTGTCCGAAGATACAGCTCAGGCTCTCGGCCTGAAAGAGATTAGCGGTGTTCTGGTCAGCGATGTGCGAAAGGGGAGCGCGGCTGAGAAGGCCGGGTTCAAACGAACCGATGTCATCACTGCTATCAACGGTGAAAAGATCGAGGACAGCAATGTGCTTCGAAATAAAGTGGCGGGGACATTACCTGGAAGTGAGATCAGAGTGACCGTTCTCCGCGACGGAAACTCTCACGAATTGACGGCGACTCTCGACGAATTTGAAATGCCCGGAAACAAGAGTGGCGGTGAGGGAGAGAGCGGTGGCGTCTCACCGGAAAAACAATCGGATACCGGAAAGCTCGGACTCACCCTACAGCCGGTGACTCCGCAGATAGCGAAGCAGTTTGGAATGAACGGAGAACCGGAAGGCATGATCGTGACCGCGATCGACGCGGACGGATCAGCGGCCGAGGCGGGTATAGCCCGGGGCGATATAATTCTTGAAATCAATCGTCAGCCTGTGAGCAGTTCGGACGCAGTTCAATCGGCGCTCCAGAGTGCAGGCGGCAAACCAGTTCTCTTGCTGATCTCGCGTCGAGGGCAATCTATCTATCTGACGGTGAAACCGTAGTAGCGGGAGACACAGAAAAAAGAAATGAGGCTTCCGTTAAAATCGGAAGCCTCATTTCTTTTTGCCCTGCGCGGCAGGCCGCCATCTTAGATTTGCCCATTCGGCATAAGCTAAAAGCGTACGAGGCCGCCAACGAACGGTCCACTCTCGTTCGCCTGAATGTAATTGTCGTTGTTCGTCAACTTGTACTTTCCAAACTGATACCCGCCCGACACGCCGAAGTTTCGGGTGATGTAATACCTAAGTCCTAACTCGCCGCGAATGAAGCGCTGCTTCCCAAGAGCCATGAATCCGACATTGTTAAAAATGTTGAACTTATCGGACGGATTGATATCCATATCGTATCCAACTGTCCCGGCGAGCGCGCTGATGGATCCGGAGCGATCCGCAATTGTCGTGTTCGTGACCGCCGCTAACTCGACGCGGGCCGTGGCCCATCCGACCTGTGCCATAGGCCCGATCCTTATCTTTTTACTACCCCACCGGTACGCGTACGATGCTAAAAATATGCCCAGGCTTGTATCGGAGCGGGTATCGAGATTGACGGGGTAGGTCTGGCCCAAGAAAACGAACGTTCGGCTGAGCGTTCTGGTATTGCTCGCCGAAGTGCGGGCGTAGGTCGCCCACAGTTTATGTTTCCCGTTCGGAGACCGGAACGTATATCGCACGCCAAAGCCCCATTTGGACTTCAGATCAAAATCGTCGTCAAACGCGACGGTGGTCCCCGCGGCCGTGGTCGTTGAGAAATTAGCCTCGCCTCCCGGCACGGCGTAGACCCGGTGACCTCGATCTCACTCTTCGGGGGCTCGTCCTGCGCTCTTACCGAGAGAGCGGCAAAAACGAGAAGAAGAGCTGAGCAAATGACTACTAAATAAAGGTTGCGAAGAGCACCTAACAGGTTCGTCAAAGATTTCATGGGATAAATCTAACATCACCGAACTGGCCGGTTAACTGTTAGTTCTAACAGTCCTCGCTTAACTCCTGGAATTGCTCCTTACGAAGCGTCATGAGAGGCAAATGCTCACCCAGTTTTGCTGTAAATGTTTAGCCGATCGCAGTTATCGAGTTTTATATCCACTCACTAAAACTCAAGCTCCAACCGCTCCCTTCGGCTGCGAGTGCTGCTGCGTATGCGGAGCTCAACGAGATTTCCCGAAGCTGCCAAACTATCCTTTCCGGTTTGCTATCGTCAGATACCAATAGCTCGGGCCGCTCCTCGGGCGAAAGTGAAACATCGAACTGATCGACACCATACGAAAAGCCCTGTCCTATGGCGTTGATGTATGCCTCTTTTTTCGTCCAGCATCTGTAGAATGCTTCTGACTGCTGAACCGGCGGGAGCGAACGAAGTTCCACGATCTCACGGGGCGAAAAGAACTGTTCGGCGATCTTGAATGCGCCAGAATCTTGGCGAACGTGCTCTACATCAACTCCAACTTCGCGATCAATTGAAAAAGCGTAGAGAGCGATCTGGTGCGAGTGGGAAACGTTGAATCGTAAAGAAAGGGAGGCCGTTTCGGATGCCAGCGACGGTTTGCCAAATGCGTTGTAGCTCGTGCACCATCGTCTTCGGCTGCAAAACTGATCGCACACGACCCCTCACTATCATCAAATGTATACAAGTTCTGTGAGAGTGATAACTGTCAGTATTGACAGGAGAGTGCTCGACTGGCACCGGCAGAAGTTCGCATTATCGCAACGCATGCAGGCGAACTCTACCCGCCTTCGTCACTGACAACGCACGAAAAAGATCTTCCGTCCGGGTTTTGAGAATGGCAGAGCGGTGCAAAGGCATTCAATTAAAAGGAGGTCTTGTCTCTGGAAATGAGAGAGCACCTAACTGACGAAAACGGGCAAGACGCCGAAAGACGAATTGCCCGTTATAACTGGTCGGGACGACAAGATTTGAACTTGCGACCTCTCGCACCCCAAGCGAACGCGCTACCAGACTGCGCTACGTCCCGAAATTGTTGATTTTCAGATTAGATTTAGAGGTATGCTTTGTCAAACTCATCTTATTTCCGCAGTCTCTCTTCCGCCTCGCGCGTGTGACTTGTCTTGAGCATCTGCCGGAGCTCAAGAAGCTGAGTCGCGAGGGACTTCAGAGCGTCGCGTCGCTCGGGAGTTAAACCTTGCAATCGAGCCCCGACCGCTTCAGCCTCATCGAGAACAAGATCGTCGTCGAACAAAATCTGCGAGCCGTTGGCGCCCGCATATTCCGTTTCGGTCCGTGGTTCAGGATGAACGACCTTAAGCCTGGTCGTCTCGCGCATTTCGTTCTGCAGTTTTTTCTTCGCACCGGCGATCGTAAACATCTCTTCGTAAAGAAGCTGTTTTATCCGAAGCGATATTTCGACGTCCCGGCGGCGGTAGCTCCGCTGGCCCGAACGGTTCTTCTGCGGTGAGAGCATCGGGAACTCGGTTTCCCAATATCGGAGCACGTGCGCCTGCACACCTACAAGCTCGCACACTTCGCCGATCTTGAAATAAATCTTCTCCGGTATCACTATAGCTGGCTGCCCCATCAAACTTATTTTTGTGTTAAGGTTTTCGTTAAATTATAACGCCGTTATTGTATGAGTTTAATGATATTGTGTCAATAAGTTTGTATGCGGACCGAGTTCCAGTTCATCCGAAACATTAAGAACAAATACGGTTTGCAGCGTGTCGGCGATGACTGTGCGGTTGTGTCCAAGGATTCGAAAACCGATATGGTCCTGACGGTCGATATGTTGGTTGAGGATATAGATTTTCGGCTCGACTGGGCGCCGCCGGAATCCTTGGGACACAAAGCGTTAGCCGTTTCGCTTTCGGACATCGCGGCGATGGGCGCGACGCCGAAGTGGGCGATGTTGTCTATCGCAGTGCCGGAAGCCGTTTGGAAAGGAACGTTCGTGGATCAATTTTATGCTGGCTGGTTCGCGCTGGCTTGCAATCATAAAGTTGAGCTGATCGGCGGAGACGTTTCCCGAGCGCCAAATAAGGTCGTGATCGATTCGTTTGTCGGAGGCGAGGTTCGACGCGGCACCGCAATACTCCGCTCGGGAGCACGGCCAGGAGATTCGATATTCGTAACCGGCTCACTCGGCGGGGCCGCCCGAGGATTGGCGCTTCTTGAAGGCCGCGACTCAACCCAAAAACGCAGTCACAAACAAAATGAACTTATCCGCCGCCAGCTTCGGCCAAAACCCCAGGTTGAGATCGGAAAATATCTGTCCCGATACAACATTGCAACCTCAATGATCGACATCAGCGACGGGCTTGGCGCCGACCTTCATCATCTTTGTGATGCGAGCTCGGTCGGCGCGATCATCGAAGTAGACAAAATTCCGATCGATGGAAATCTCTCGAGGGGAAAAAAAGAAACTCATGACCTTGCGCTCGGAGGCGGCGAAGATTTCGAGCTGCTTTTCACGTCGAAGAAACAAATTATTTCGAGTCCGAGATGGGCATCAATTTCCCGAATCGGCGAAGTCACGTCAAACGTCGGAATAGTTGAACTTGTAGAGAATAACTCGACGCGAAAACTACAGCGCTCGGGCTTTCAACATTTCTAAAATTCATTCCTAAGGCAAACTTATTTTTCGAAAACTGCTTGACAAGCATTTTTGACTCGTGCTAAAACTCTCATCCTGTCGCGCAGTTGGCGACGATTTTTTTTTGGAGATAATTTTGTGATTCGAAGTTCGATACATACAACGAGAACATTCATCGGCTTACCGGCCGGCGTCATGATGCGCCCCGGAATGAGCTGGAATGCCGTTGCATGTTTGCAGCTCGAAGGCCTGGGTTATCAAGCCAAACAGGATCGCAATTTCGATTCTGAATTAGATATTTAATATTGCGGGAGCGGCGTTCCCGCTCCCGAAACATCGAAAGTAAGACGCGAATGCGTCGAGAGTTTTTAGGAGCGGTTACGCCAGGATCATTGGAAGATCCAAAGCGTAGCCGCTCCTTTTACTTTTGATGTTTGAAAACTGAATAGCCGTATTTAACGGTGAGTGATGAACGGTGAATGGTGAGTGTCTGATCACAGCCAATTCCATCCCTCACCGTTCACCACTCACCATTCACCACTAATTTTTCTTTTTGGGGACGTAGGTCCCGATTTTGGATTTTGGATTTTAGATTTTGGATTGTCGGACCGGGAACTGACATTTGAACCGCTCGCGCGCCCACTCCAAAATCCAAAATCTAAAATCCAAAATTGAAATGCGTGGGTTCGAATCCCACCCGATCGACCAGTCTTTTTGGCGGCGTAGCTCAGTTGGAAAGAGCAAAGGTCTCATAAACCTTGGGTCGGAAGTTCGAATCTTCCCGCCGCAACCATATGCTGATCGGCGAATGCTGAAGGGACTACATCATTGCTAATGACGAGGT
>JBDTMK010000112.1:0-8814 GCA_039934315.1 Pyrinomonadaceae bacterium
GACCAGGCTCTGGAGACTCATCCTCGACCTTCGCGACAACATCTTTATAGATCTTGATGTCGCCACCGGCTTCCATTCTCAGACGCGTGGATCCGAGATAGTCCTGGAAAACCTCGCCTCGCTTTTGCGTCACCATTTGTTCCATCAGTGTATCGCGCTGCTTTGCAAAGTCGTCCATGTTGGCTTCTTCACGCTTGGTGACGCCGACAATGTAGTAAGTGTCGCCGATCTTGATCGGTGTCTTGGTCGCTTCGCCTTCCTTCATCCCGTAGATCGCGTTTTCAAGAGCTTCGCTCGTCGTCGCCGACGGCCCTTCACCGAGCGGTGATCCGAGGATGAAGCTCTTCTGATCTTTCGATTTCAAGTTGCCAGCCTGTGCCGCGCTTGCGATGACCGCCGCAGTCGTCGAGCCCGCAGCAATCTGAGTCGCGATCTGGTCGATCTTGGCACGCGCCGATTCAAGCTTAACGACTTCTACAAGTTGCTGCTTTACTTCATCAAACTCCGCATCGCGAGGTTCCTTCTTATCGACGAGCATCGGTATGGCGAAACCACTTTGCACCGGGATCTTGTCGCCGACATCCTGAGCGTTTTCGAGTTTCGCAATGCCCTCCTCAAACTGCGGTGAGGTGCCGATTTTCTCGACGTTGTCGCCGCGCTTCACATAAGGCGTCTCGCGAATCATCTCGGCCGCACTCATATTCGCATCGCCGGCAAACTGCTGCGCGGTGGCCTGAATATCCTTGTTCTGCTTCAACGTATCGGAGACCTTCTGCGCAAGCTCGGCCGCTACCGAATAGGCACGCCGGTTTCGCAAGCTGACCTCGAGCTCTTTCTTCGCATCTTCGAACGGTTTCGGCACGGCATCACCGCGACGCAGGATGAAGTAACGGCTCTGGTAACTGATCGGTTCGGTGATCTCACCCGGCTTCATTTTAAGGAGACGCTGGTAGGGGTCATCAGACTTGTTGGGATTTTCACGAACCGGGCCAGGCAATTTTCCGCCGCTCGAGGCAGTCCCGGCATTTTCCGATTGGCCTTTCGCCGTAGTAGCAAACGCGTCCTCCGATACCGTATCGCCGCCGTTCCTCAGCTTCTCAACTATTTCCATGGCCTTTGCCTGCACCTGCGTGTCGAATTCCGGTTTAGCAACACGAAGCACGATCTCCTGTCCGAGAACACCCGCGTACTTCTTGTCTTCCGGCAATTTGTCGTACTCGGCTTTCAGGTCGGCGTCCGAGATTGGAAGCTTTTGTCCGATCTTCTCGGTGTTGACGAACACGTAGCGGATCTTTTTCTGCGGTTCGTTTATGTAGTAGCTGCTTTTGTTTCGTTCAAAATAATCACGTAGCTCAGCGTCGGTCGGAGTGATCGCCTGAGCCAACTCGGCAGGCGAGACCGTGACATAGTTCAGATCGAACTTCGTGTTCTTTCGCTGAAAATCTTTGAGAACTTCTTCTTCCGAAACGGAGACGCCCGAAGTTATATAAGCGCGAAGCTTGTTTGCGCTGATGTCATCGCGAACGCCGTCTTCGAACGCCGCGATGCTTCCTGCCTGCTGCGTCACGTTCTGCTCATAGGTCTTCTGTTCGAATGGCTTTCCATCCTGCGGTTTGAAGTCCTCGCGGATCTTAGCAGCGACTTCGGCATCGGACGCCGTCAAACCCAATCGGTCAGCTTCGACGCGTGTGATGCGGCTCGCGATCATACCGTCAAGTAGGAGCTTTGCGGGGTAAGGCCGGCCCTGGCTGAATCGGCTATACATCTGTTTCTGGCGATACAATTCACCGACAGAGATCTTTTCGCCAGAAACGCTGGCCGCTGTTTCGGTGCTGCGCGACGGATCCACGGTTGCGGTGCTGCGGATTCCGCTACCGCCCCAGAAAACGAGACTCGCGACCATCAGAACGCCGAATATCAAAATAACGAAATTACGCGTCTTCTCCAGACGGGTGAAAAACTTTAACATCTCTTAATACCTATCGATTTGGATTTAACTGTCGGTACGGACAAGGTGCGATTCTAGCAAAAAGCAGCTTGCGCAGCCAACCGCGATTGCAGTTTAGATGCGGGAAAACAAGGGTATGAACGCCGAATGCTACCTAACATTAGAAAGCTGTCGAATCAGCATTTACGTGCTATTTTAAGTTCTGGATGGCCGCAAGCAAGATAAAAACCGTGGGTGTTGTCGTAAAGCCGAACCACGCCGAGGCATGGAAAACGGCCTGCGAGCTATCGGATTGGCTCGAGAAACGAGGCATTAAACTGGTAGGAAAACCGCGCGTTCATTCCGAAGGCTCGGACGCACCCCAGTGCGAGATTGACCAGGCGGATGACGAGCGATTTAGCGCCGAATCGGACCTCATCGTCGTTCTTGGCGGAGATGGAACGATGATCTCGACTGCTCGTATGGTCGGCGACTCGGACGCACTCGTTCTGGGGATCAACTATGGTAGCTTGGGTTATCTTACGGACTTTCGGATCGAGGAGATGTTCCCTGCGCTCGAAGCGATCTTTGAGGGCGAGTACGAGATCGATCGCCGCGTAATGCTGCACGCTGAACACTGGCGAGCGGAAGAGATGCTTGCTACCGGGCGTGTGCTTAATGACGTCGTCATCAACAAAGCTGCCCTCGCTCGGATAATCGAGATCGACGTGAGCCTCAATGGTCTGTACGTAAACTCATTTCGCGCGGATGGATTGATAGTTTCCACGCCGACCGGATCGACGGCGTATAACCTCTCGGCCGGAGGGCCGATAATCTATCCGTCGATGAACGCCGTCGTCCTGACTCCGATCTGCCCATTTACCCTTACTAACCGTCCGATCGTTGTTCCGGATGACGCGGTCATCGAGCTTAAGCTTGAAAAAGAAAATGAAGGCGTAGTGCTAACGCTCGACGGTCAGATCGGATATACGATGCTGGCGGATGATCGCGTTCGCATTCGCAAGAGCCGAACGACATTTAACCTCGTTCATCCCCCTAACCGGAATTACTTCGATGTACTAAGAAATAAGTTGAAGTGGGGAAGATGAGGACATCTGGATTTTAGATTTTAGATTTTAGATTTTAGATTTTGGATTTTCGGAGCTCGGGTATGGGAATTCTCTTTTCCACCAATCCAAAATCCAAAATCTAAAATCCAAAATCTAAAATCGAAGGAGGCTCGGCTGCACTTCCTCTTCCGGCTCAAAACCCTCCGGATACCAAAGAAAGAGATTCAAATCGCATTTACCTTTTTCGTTGAAAACTACACCTTCGCTTTCCAGCATGTTTTGCTGCAGATTCACTGGCATGATCAGTTTTCCGGTTGAGCAGGCGCCTTGGGAATTGATAACGCGCTGCCACGGAACATTTTCGGTGTCGGCTCCACGCATCACGTAGCCGACCGTGCGCGGAGTATAACCTTCGCCTAAGATGTCCGCGATCTGACCGTAGGTCATGACTCGTCCTGCGGGGATCTGCCGGACGATCTCGTAGACGCGCTCTTGATAAATTTTGTCGTCAACCTTATCCATCTTCAATCCGCACTGCAGCGGTTGCAAGCACGCCTTCCGGACCTGCAAATGCTAACAACTCTCGACGTTCGACAAACAGGCTGGAACGAAAACGAGGACCTTGTCCACATTCGTAAGTCCGGAAGGCTTGCTCGCCCCCCGGCTTGCTTATCGTCTCAATATCGTTCTTGCCGGCGCTCCGTCGCCGGTCCCGCCGACATATTTCAGCGGCAGGCACACTATCTCGTAATCGCCCGATGGTACCTCCCGAAGATCAAGCCCCTCGACAATCACGATCTCGCTTTCAAGAAGGGTAATGTGCGTCGCAAAATCCTCAGACCCGAATTTCTCCACCGAAAGATAATCGATGCCCACAAGCTTAACGCCGGCCTCAGCCAGGACCCGGGCTGCGTCCGGCGAGATATACGTGAAGTCGGTCCGAAACCCGGACCCCGGATCATTCCAGAACGCAGAGTTGCGCGTCTTGAAAAGAATTCGTTCGGCTCCGCCGATGTTTCCTAAGTGCGAAGGTTCGATCGCCATCACATCGGTGCCGACCTCTATCACCCGACAGCTTCCAACCAGCTTTTCGATCTCGAGATCCTCGACCCGACGCGTGCCGTCGATAAAGTGGTTGGGCGCATCAACGTGCGTACCCGTATGAGCGCCCAGGCAAAGGTGCGATACGTTGGCCTTATCGCCCCGCGAAATGCTCTTAACGCTTTCGATGGCAACACGCGGGTCGCCTTCGTAAATCGGCACATTCTCGCTCACAGCCACCGTCACATCGTAGATCTTCATGCGGTAAGGATAATTGAGGGGCCGAAATGTCGCAATTCCCTGTGGAAATGAAGACCGGCATTTGATGTAATAGAAGCATGATGCAGATCCAAAGAGACGAACACGGGCGGAAAGGTGCCTTTTACATAGACGAGAACGGCGAGTGGATCGCGGAGCTCACATACATAATAAATAACAACACGATGACCATCGATCATACTGAGGTTGATGAGAAACTTCGTGGCGAAGGCGTCGCCGAAGACCTCGTGAAAGCGGCGGTCGAATATGCCCGCGAGAGCGGTTTCAAAGTAAACCCCGCGTGTCCTTACGCTCGAAAGGTCATTGAAAAAACACCTGAACTACAAGATGTATTGGAATCCAAGGCCGCTTAGAAGCCTTCGATTCGGGGCCGATTCAGAGTGTGCGATCGCTGGAACGAAACCCGTAGATCGCGCACTCTGAACAGTTTCTCCATTTGATGAATGTTCCCCGCATTTCCGCCTCCAGTTATTCGAACACGGCACCTCTGATCTGGAGCTTTCTGTACGGATCGATGCACGGACGTGTAGAGATAATCCTCGACAACGCTCCCGCTCGTTCCGCGGAATTGCTCGCTCAAGCGCGTGTCGACGCAGCGCTCGTTCCGGTTATCGCCTACCAAATGTTGCCCGACGTTCGACTCGTCCCCGGTGTTTGCGTTGGAGCAAAAGAAAAAGTCCGCAGCGTCGCCCTCATCACGCGCGGCATGGATCTACAGGACGTCCGTTCGGTTTCACTCGATACATCGTCGAAAACTTCCGTCGTCCTTACCAAGATCCTCTTCCGCGAGTTTCTAGGCTTCGAACCGGAATGGCGCGATGCTGCCCCAGATCTGGAGGCAATGCTGGACGTGTCCGACTGCGCATTGCTTATTGGGGATCCGGCCTTGTCTATCGCGGGAGGCGGGCAGCGGAATGCGTTTTCAAATCCAAAATCCAAAATCCAAAATCTAAAATCCTATGATCTCGCTCAACTCTGGAGACAACACACCGGTCTCGGATTTATTTTCGCGATGTGGATGACTCGTGCTGAAAAGTCGCCCCTCGATTTCGCTGCGGCACGCGACGAGGGAATAACACGCATCGACGAAATCGTTTCGAATTATTTACCGGACATTAAGATCAGCACAGAGGATTTTCGGACTTACCTGACGAAGAATATTTCGTACAAGATCGATGAAGAGCTCGAGCGCGGTATGAAGCTCTACTTCGATCTTGCCAATAAACACCGCCTATGTGAAAAGATTCGAGAGCTTGCGTATGCGGAGTGATTCAAACGATATGAATGATCTCTACTCGGATTAAAAGAGTCCCGACTGAAATAACAGAAACCAACCGGCCACGATCGCGAATATCACCAATCCGAGATCGTTCAATTCAAACTGCCCTTCCTGCCTTTCCATTGCTTCTCCTCTTTGCAACGAGCGTTCCTCAATCCTATTACGCGGGAAAGACGGAGCTTTCGTATCACTATTGCGCGCAGATCCGTTCAAATTGCATTAATTGTTGTCATCACGAAAGTCCTGTTGACTGGACGGGTTCATGTCTTTCGGTTGAGGCTCACTTTGATCTCTCTTTGCGTCTTTGCGTCTTAGCGTGAAAACAGTCATTCGAGATTCTCTGGTCGGTGTTCACGAAAGACCTAAGACTTGAAGCTGGAACCACAAAGCACCGAACAAATGGAAGGACTCTGCAGATAGGGAAGAACTGAAGACACGGAACGCATCAGAATACCGGTCGTTTTAATTCTGCCTGTAATTGATCGTTAACGATCTTTCCGTCGTTCTTTTTTAAATGTTCGAGAAGGATTAAAGCAGAGTGAATCCGGGCGTCGATATCTTTGATCTTGCCAATAAAATACAGCATCGACCGCTGCTTTCCTGCCGTAAGAGAATGGAAAAGCTTGGTGCCCTCGGCGTCCTGCTTCAAAACTTCTTCCAGCTCTTCCGGCATGGGCAGACCGTATTTGCTTTCATCCAGAGCTAATTCGACATTGATCTGGTCTCCATCGGCGATCCCGAGCCTGGTCCGCTTCACCTTATTCACGATGACCACGAAATTTCCATCCGACCGAAGCAGGGCACACTGAAAGCTTTCCGTGCCGTTGATTGTACACACGACCCGCCGCGAGCCGTCCTTTTTTTCGAACTTCTCAGCGATCTTCGCCTCGACATGGACGAAATGCCAGCCGGACTCAAACCCAGGCGATCGGATCAGTTTAGTTTGGAATTTAATGGGTTTCATCTATCTTCTGTGCGTCCTCCGCGAGCTTTGCGTGAGATCAGATTTTGCTTCACGCAAAGCTCGCGGAGGACGCACAGATATTCAGAAGTTTGCTAAGATTATAGTCGAATGAATAGCGATATCCAGCCGATCCTCGACAAAGCCCTCGATGGCGAAAGGCTGACTTCAGAAGACTGCACTGTACTCCTCGAATCGAATGATTTCGTTCGCGTCGGCCTCGCCGCCCATGAGATTCGGATGCGGAAGAATCCGACGGAAGTTGTGACGTATATCATCGATCGCAACATAAATTACACGAACGTCTGCAACGTCGTCTGCACATTTTGCGCTTTCTATCGGCGGCCGGGTAAGCCCGACACATACGTCCATTCGATCGAGGAGATCGAGAAGCGCATCGATGAGACGATCGAGCTCGGCGGCACCGGCGTGCTCATGCAGGGCGGCCTGCATCCGGATTTTAATATCGAGTGGTACGAAGATCTGCTGCGAACATTGCATGCAAAGTATCCGAAGTTTCAATTGCACTGTTTCTCACCGCCCGAGATCCACAATATTCATCTCATCAGCAAGCTCGATTACGAGACGATCATGCAGCGACTGAAGGACGCAGGATTGAATTCGCTACCCGGCGGCGGTGGTGAGATTCTGGACGATGAAGTTCGAAAGCGCGTCTCGACGAAATGCAACACACAGGAATGGCTCGACGTGATGCGTGCAGTTCACAAGGTTGGTTTGCGATCGACGGCGACGATGATGTTCGGGATCGGAGATAAGATCGAACACCGCGTGCGTCACCTCCAACGCGTCCGTGATGTGCAGGACGAGACCGGCGGATTCACGGCGTTCATCCCGTGGACATTCCAACGCGAGAACACGGCACTCGGCCGAAAGATAACTGAAGAGCCTACCGGGATCGATTACTTACAGATGGTGGCCGTGTCGCGTTTGTTTCTCGATAATGTCGATCACATCCAGGCTTCGTGGCTGACCCAGGGTCTAAAGCTCGGGCAGACCGCGCTTCGATTCGGCGCCGATGACATGGGCTCGATCATGATCGAGGAGAACGTCGTCTCCGCCGCCGGTGCAAACACCTGTGCGAATGAAAAAGATTTGCGTTACCAGATCCGCGAAGCCGGTTTCATCCCACAGCAGCGCGACATCCTCTACAGATACATCGATCGTCCCGACATCGATGATTTGGATAAGAGCGATTCGATGAAGCTGAAGCAATTGAGTGTGGCCTTTGCGGATTAGTGTTCGATCTTATGACGATATCGATCTTCAGAGGCCTCATTCTAGGTGTATGGGCTCTCACCGTCCTTTACGTCGTCGTGGCGCTGGCATCCCAGCGATACCTGCCGCCCGAACTGTCGAACTATCTGGATTCGGTTGCGTCCACTGAAGTCACCGTTTTCCGCTGGGCAATCTTCGCGATAACCGCGTTTCTCTTCTTTGTACTTATTATCGCTACGGTCGGTCTTTACAAATTTAAGCGATGGGGACGAACGCTCTTTCTTTGGACAAACGTCGGGTCTCTCGCGATCCTCCCCGCTCACGGTATTTCGATTGAGTTGGGATTTGTAACAGCAGTTCAATATTTGGGTGTCCTCGTCGAGGGCGGCCTTCTCTTCGCCATGTACCTCCCGCCCATAGGTCCTCTATTCGACGAGCAGTCGCAAGGAATTGAAAACGACAGGAGTTAATTGAGCGATCTGATCATGACCAAAAAACAAAACAGACGCGAATTTCTCAAATCAACCGCTGGCGGATTGGCGACCATCGCGTTATTCAAAAACGTTAATGCAATGATCATATCGGACACCGATCCATTTCCCGAGCTCGTTGAGATCACGATCTCGCAGCTCCAGGCGCAAATGAAGTCGGGGACGCTCACGGCGCGCCGGCTGACTGAGATGTACATCGAGCGGATCAAACAGATCGATACAAAGACGCACGCCGTGCTCGAGATAAATCCTGACGCGCTCACCATCGCCGACCAGCTTGATAAGGAGCGCAAAAAAGGAAAGGTGCGCTCGATGCTGCACGGCATTCCGATACTTGTAAAGGACAACATCGACACTGCCGACAGGATGCTCACCACAGCGGGTTCTCTTGCTCTCGTCGACGCACCAAAACCAAAACACAATGCGTTTGTTGTTGAGCGGCTGCGAAAGGCCGGAGCGGTCATCATCGGCAAAACAAACTTGAGCGAGTGGGCCAATTTCCGCGGGAACAAATCGATCAGCGGCTGGTC
>JBDTMK010000113.1:0-8755 GCA_039934315.1 Pyrinomonadaceae bacterium
CGATTACCGTCGGCTAGTGTTTGAACGCTCTCGCTTACGGCCTCCGCGGAGAACGGCGAGTTCTTCACCGTGCCTTCAGAACTCGCAGCAATTTCCGCGAGGACCTTTGGGGCGTCCTGGGCATCGGCGAAAACGCCGAACAGGACGAACATTACAAATACAGAAATGATCTTCATAAAATCTCCTAAAAGCATTATTTAACAACTCGGATAGCACGCGTCACACCGTCGCTTCCGATAAGCAGGTCAGCTTTAACAGTATCGCTCTCGTTTTCAAGCGGAACGTCTACACCCATCGCAAACAGCGTCGACCGCGGAATGTCGACCCTTACAATACGTCCACCGCGTTCCGTTTCGTTCGGATCACCCGCGTACGAGAGAGCATAGAAATCGCCATCACCCTCGTACCGAATCTGCTGTGCCGCAGACTGTTTTGGACGCGTGATCTTTACATCCGTTACCTCAGGCCTGATAGAGGTCCGTTCGCTCCGTTCCACGGGTTGAGAACGTGAAAAGCCGGTACTGGCCATCTCATCGGGCTGGCTGAACTTCTTAGGCGTCGGGTGATTCCCTGGTGCCTCGGGAATCGGAACAGCGGCGAGGTCGACGGACTTTGTATTAAAAACTAGAAGCTCAACTGCGAGAGCCCCAACGAGCGCGATGCTTGCAAAGGACGCAACGGCCGCCGGCCGAAATTTAAAACGCCGCGGAGCAGGATCGTCTTCCGCCATCACGGCCCGTGCTCGGATCGAATCAAAAAGTGCCGGGTTCGAGATAATGCTTTCGATATCCCGGGGCGAAGGCGCGTCGGCCGTTACCAACACTTTCGCGATCTCATCTAAAGTTTTGTTTTCTAACTTACGCATTGCAACTTCCAGGACAAATGACGATTCAGCGGCCGGTCTGGTTACAAGAACCTCCGTAAGACCCGCCGCACGGTATTCCGCGCACGCCATGCTTTTATCTTAACTTTTGATGGAGACCAGCCGGTGACCTCCGCGATCTCCGCCACACTCATCTCTTCCGCATATAGCATTTGGAGCAAAGCCCGATCATCTGCCGGCAATCGGCTCAGGAGTTTGCTCGCGAGATCGCGGTGCAGCAAAAGTTTTTCAGCGTCAGGTGCCGCGTCCGCCGGCAGAGCGGCCAACGTTTCGAGCTCTCCTTCGGCCATGTCGCAGCAAAGCTGCTCAGGCCGTCTCTTCAAGCTGCGAAGCGCGTCGAAACACGCATTTGTCGTGATCCGTGCAAGCCAGCTTGCCAGTGAAAGATCGTGAAGGCCGCGAAACTTGGCGAGCTCGACGAATGCTTTTGAAAAACTGATCTGGAGTATTTCTTCGATTTGCTCGGGCTGCCGAAAGTAGCGGCTTGCGACGAGGCCAACCATCCGCTTGTGGCGGTCGAAAAGCTGTTCGAATGCAGTTTCATCGCCTGAAAGTACAAGCTCAACCAACTGAGAATCCGAGCGTGTCACGCGGACCGCGCCGTGGGCGACGTCTTCGTCTGCGCGACCGATGAGATTCTCGTTTTGCAACGCGGTTGGGTAGCTGCTCATTCTGCTTTCGAAAATTATGAGGACCGTCTCATGTCTAGGACGGCCGCCGCGGAAAATCGGTTACGTGAATTTTTCACGACCCGTTAAAGGTACGCATCGAGGCGGGATAAGGTTTATGAAGAGGTCTCGGTGCTCAGTGCTTTGAATTCACGATGAGCTTCCGCCGGGCCTCGACCTGCAGGCCTGACCGTTTCGATGTGACAACGATGTTCCGTTCGGCCGGCCCGCCGGTTTGTGAAAGCGGTATCTTGGGAATGTATGTGAGCACGTAGCTGGAATCGATGATCTTTGCCACGAGCGCCGTCTTCTCGACCATTTCGTCCAGGCTCTCCGGAATGACAACGGTCCCGTTCGTATTCTCGGCAAGCCCTTCGAGTTGTGTTTCGCTGTTCTCGAGGTCCGTCTTTCTGGCTTTCAGCTTTCGCAGTAGAGTTCGGTCGAGATTTATCGTCTTCGATTTTGGAGTAGTCGCAATATCGCGGGCACCGTTCGGGAGCTGCGCCGCAATTTCGTCCGGCATCGCCTTCGGCGGCGGTGAATTACTGACCATCTTCGTGCGGGATGCGAGGTCGTCGGCCTCTAACCGCGCATAGCTCAAAACGTGAACGCTGATCTCCGTGGATAAAAGACGCCGCATTGCGTCGCGTTTGCGCGCATCGTTGCTGTTGCTATCGGTTCCGTCGGTGATCAAAACGAGGTGCTTATTCTCAAGCGGGTTCTTCAGCAAGAAATCTGTCGCGAGATTTAAGGCGTAGACAAATTCTGAGCGCCGTCCGAATTTTGTTCGCCCGATCGCACGTGAGATCTCCGACTTATCCTTCGTCCATTCGGCCACGATCTCGGCCGAGTCTCCGTACTGAAGGATCGCTATCGAGTCTTCGGGCCGCAACGCCGCTTCCAGAGCGCGTGCAACCTTTCGTGTCTGATCGAGACTTTTGACCTGCCGCATCTCGCCGCCGGTATCCATCACGATCAGGACATTGGCCGGAATTCGCCGGACACTTGTCGGCTGATGAAGGATGTTGTTTTCGGTAATGACAAGGTCCGATTCTTTCACGTCACCAACAAACTCACCGTTGTCGTCGAATGCGACTACATTCAACTTCACTTCCTCGGTAACAACTCGCTCGGCATCGTCATCTCGCGCGGGAGGTGTCGGGGAGGCCTGCGGAACACGGCGGCTCTGCGCAGCTCCGAAAGTCACAAGCGACAGTAAGATCGCAAAAGAAACGAAGAGGCGATGGAGTCGAACCTGCCGCATAAAGGTTTTATTATGATGTCTCAACTACAAAGACGGATGCTTTTTTACAAAACTGATCAAATTCGCGGCATAATCGCGAAAGTTCGGACAAGCGACGCCGTGAAGCGCCAAAAGCCGAGCGGCTTGTTCGGTGTCGTAGGTCTGCGCAATAAAAAAATACGGCACTGCCGAATGAGGCAAGCCGGAGATGGGTGGAGCGACGGACATCATCAGCGAAGATTCGACCAATGTCGGTGGAGGAACAAAAACCGACCGCTTCTTTGAAAGCGATTCGGCGATGACATCGAACAGGTCGGCCGTCGTGAGCGGATCCGGGTCAGCGAGAGCGAGCGTCTTTCCAATAGAGTTTTCGTCGGCCGACAACGCAGCTATACCTTCAACGACAAAATCCACCGGCACAAGATTGAGCCGCACGTTTTTGTTGCCGACATTTATCAGCCGTAGCAAATGCGGAGCCTTTCGCAAATATTGGATGAGGTAATAAATGCCGTCATATTTCGTTGTCTCGCCGGTTCGCGAATCTCCCACTACGACCGATGGCCGGAAGATCGTTACGGGTAATTCCGCTTTTAATTCTTCAACTTCGAGCTCGGCGAGATACTTCGTTTCCTCGTAAAAATTTCGGAAGCCCGCGTCGTGTTCGAGCTCTGTTTCGAAGATCCGCCCAAGCCGGTTTCCCGCCACGTAACACGTCGAGATGTAATTGTACCGCCGCAAGTTCGGGAGTGATCGGCAAACTTCATTAACGTTTTTTGTGCCTTCAAGATTGACCCGATATGCGGTGTCTTTGTCGACGGCGAGATCATAAGCGGCGGCGAGATGAAAGACCGACGTCGTCTCGTCGCGGATCGTTTGCAGATCGTCATCTGAGATCCCAAGCTGAGGCCCTGTGATATCGCCTTCGATCAGAGCAAAATTCTCCAGCGGCGTGCTAGTCAAGTTTGCTATCCGTTCGATCACGTTCGATGCCCGTTCCGTAAATTCGGGTTGAACCAGCAGGAAAAACTGCGTGTTCCGACGAGCCAGGCGCGAGACAAGCCGCTCAGCAATAAAGCCGGGGAATCCGGTGAGGAAAATCGTTTCATTAAACGCCATTACACTTTTATTCTAACAATCCAGCCTCTGGTGGCGAGAATCGAAAGTATCCACATGTGGAAAACCTGTGCTAGGATTTCGTATCCGCACCGATCAATGAGCGAAGCTACTGAAAAAAAAGAGATCGAGATTGTGAGCGAACTTGATCAGCCACGCTGGTCAGTCGTCTCATTCGACGCGTGCGAATCGTCCGGGTTAACTTACCAAGCGGCTGCAAAGGTCCTCGCAGAAAAAGAAGCCGCGGGTGTTTACGGCTTATGCATCGTCACAGACGAAGCAGCTAGCCGGGTCAATAGATGACGAAGATAGCGAGGCAAGTCCGGAAGGTGGCCTGCCCAGGTCCTTCGCTTCTAATCAAACTGCAACACAACTTTCCCGAAGCTCTCGTTCGACTCCAGATATTCGTGCGACTCGCGTACATCTCGAAAATCGAAAACTTTATCGAGGTTCGGCTTCGCGCTTCCGGCTGCGAGAAGCGGAACGACGCTTATCGCGAATGCTCGGGTCGCGTTAGCTTTGTCTTCGATCGAACGCGCACGCAAGGTTGTGCCGATCAGCGTCAGGCGTTTCGAGAGCGCGATCCCGAGATTAAATTGAGCAGTCGAGCCGGAGGTCATACCGACAAGGAGCAGTCGTCCTCTCAAGGCAAGGCTCTTGAGGTTCTCTTCGAAGTATGCGCCTCCGACGAGATCGAGGATGACATCGACTCCACGGCCATTCGTCCTGGCGAGAACTTCATCCGCAAAGTTCGCGTCTGACGCGACAACGATCCCATCATCCAAACCAAACGCGCGACAACGTTCCAACTTATCTTCGGTGCGTGACGTGCCGAGCACGCCATGTCCGAATACTCTTCCCAATTGAAGCGCCGCAAGTCCCACACCTGAACCGACCGCGTGAACGAGCAACGTCTCTTCACCTTTTAAATTGCCCTGGGTGAATACCGCGTCGTGCGCTGTTATGAAAGCCTCAGGGATAGCGGCGGCTTCGGTGAACGTCAGATTTACCGGAATCTTCGTGAGAAGGCGATGGTCGATCCTTAATAGCTCAGCCTGAGCTTCGCCGGAAGTAATTCCGAAGACACGATCGCCGGCTTTGAAGTCGGGGACATTCGAACCGGTATCCGTCACCTCGCCTGCTAACTCGAGCCCCGGAATGTTTGGCGAGTAACCAGAAGGCGGAGGATAGTGACCGCGACGCTGAAGCAGATCCGCTCGATTCAATCCCGCAGCTTTTACGCGCACGAGAACTTCGTTGCCTTCAGGTTTCGGAGGATCCGGAACCTCACGGATCTCGAGATTCTCCGGGCCTCCGAATTCTTTTATATAAACGGCTTTCATAAAGTCGAACGGCTGACTCAGTGCAGTTCTTCGGGCTCAGCCCGCCGATGAGCGGAAAGGCTTTGCCTTTCCGTAACCGCTGAAAAACGTCGGTGGCTACGCCACCCCGGAGGTCCAGCCTTCAAGCTTTGTGAAATCTAGCGGGAAGGGCAGAGCCTTTCCGCTCATCGGGCGGCACAGCCGCCATCGCGACCTAATTCTACTTCAACAGCGACACAACATTATTCGCCTTTAACGAATTTCCCGTCGCACGCTGCAGATCCGAGATCGCCTTGTTAAGCTCAGTCTGCGCTTTGAGTTCGTTGCTTCGCGCCGTTGCTAATGCTGTCTGCCGTTCGAGTACGCGATAGATATCCGACTGGCCGTTGTCGAGCTTTCGCTGCTCCGACTCATACTGCTTCACCGAGTTCTCACGCGAGATCGCAGCTGCTCTCAGACGAGCTTCCGCAGTTCGGAGCGTCTGCAGCGCATTCCGCACATCGACCTGGATATTCTGCTCGAGCTGCTGCCGCTGGACATCAAGTCGTTCACCTTCGACAAGCGATCTTCCGTACTGGGCCTTCGACGTCTTGTTACCGAACAGCGGCAGATTGAACTGAACGCCGACGCGAAAGGTCGGATATTTGTTCGCGAAAATATCGGTGACCGTCGTTAGGGGACCGCCCACATTATCGATCAAAGTCTGTAGTGCCGGTCCGGCTGTGGTCGCACATTGCTGCGGATTCGGATTGTTCGCACAAAAAGGATTCCGGAAGTTAGGGTTCAGACTTCCGCCGACACCGCTCGATCTGTAACTCGCGATCAGATCGATCTGCGGTTTCTTTGCTTCTCTGAAATAATGTTGATCGATCCCGTTGATATCTTTTTGCGCCTGATTGATCTCAAGCTCGGGACGATTTAGCAGCGCAGCATCGAGAGCTTCGGGCAACGTGGTGGCGGGTGCGTCGAGGTCGACCGAATCCACAGGCGTGACTGATTCAGACCACAGCGAATCCGTCCGACTCGGTGCTATCAGATTTTTCAACGAGTTCTCGGCAACAGTGACAGTGTTGAGTCCTTCGTAAACCGACTGCTCGAAATTCGCGACCTGTGTTTCCGCCGCGACGATATCGATCGGGGCAAGCTGACCTTCTTCGACTAGCCGTCGGTTGTGTGCCAACTGGTCCTTCGCGTCTTTCACACCATCACGCTGCACTTGCAGATTTCGCAGCGCATAAGTCAGGTCCCAATAAGCTCGCTGTACAGATGCGATGATCTCGATCGACCGCTGACGAAATTGCACATCGGTCAGAGAAAGATTTCGCTTTGCAATTTCGATAACGCGTCGGTTCTGATCGAAACCGCGGCCGCGGAAAAGCGGTTGGGTAACTGTGAAAGTAAAATTCGAGTTGTACTGCGGACTGATGATCTGGACGAGGTTGTCCGTTCCCACCTGCGCACTATCGAGCGTTGCGTCGAGTATGGTACCGAATTTCGGAACATATCCCACTAAACCGACATTGCCGGCGAACGAGCTCGATGTGACGCTGTCCGTTTCAGGCGAAAAGATGCTGATGTTCGGGATCGTCGCGCGTTCGTAATACGTCTGTCCGCGAAACCTCGGCTCATAAACGCCACGCGCGGAGAGTAAGTCGAATTCGGCGATCTTCACATTCTTTCGCGTGACCTCGATGTCCTTGTTGTTCTCGAGTGCGAGTGCGACCGCATCGTTCAATGTGAGCGAGCGCTGATCCGTCATGTCGACACCGACGCGTCCGAGATCGGGCAGACTGCGATCTTCCGAACTGTAATTCGGTGCTATCGTCGGAACACCCTGGAGCTTTTCGGGGGCGACTTCCTGCTTGTCATCAACGATCGGGGTCGGAGCAGCTACAGGAGTCGGGCTCGGTGTCACCGTCGGCGTCGGTGTTTGACCAAATGCCGTTCCTAAACCCGAAACGAATAATATTATTGCGAAAAACAAAACCTTGTTCATAAACACCTTTTTAAATAATTCTCTATCGGTGCAAGCGACGTATCACTGAAGATCGCCGCAATATAATTATCGGGACGAAGCAGTACATTGAAAGACTTGTCCGTACCAAATATCTCGGCCACCCGGGGGAAGATCGTGACCTCATGACGATCCACGATTTCGTCGAAGTCAGCACCAAGCCCATCCCTGTTCTCGCCTTGTCCATCCGAAAACGAAAGCAAGTGAAACTTCGGCTCGCGAAGCCTGTCATAAATACTCGAGCCATCGACGGTGAAATACGGAAGGCGGTCACCGGCCTGGACGGCGAGAGAACTATCACCATGATCGGTCATCATGCTATGCCTGTAACTTATGCCGATCTGCGAGATGCGAGGGAAAAGAAATTTCTTCACCGCATCCATACTGAACGCCGCACCCGCTACGTACGGAAAAACGTGCATTCTCAAATAGGTCAAGATCGGTTCGGGGCTCGCTACGAGATTGAAAAAACGATCTGTCGTCTTTAGAAGATTGTCCGCGTTCTCCAACCGCTCTTCGTTATAGCTGTCGAGGATCGCTTTGTTCTCCGCTCCGCTCAAAACCATCGCGAGTTTCCATGCGAGGTTGTAGCCGTCCTGTATCCCGGTATTCATTCCCTGCGCACCGGCCGGCGTGTGGATGTGCGCCGCATCCCCGGCGAGAAAGCATCGCCCCTCGGAAAACTTATTGACGTGACGCGTATGAACTTTATACGTCGAGAACCAGTTCACATTCGTGATGTCGAGCTTGAGCTCGGCATCACGTTTGATCTGTTCTTCGATCTCTTCGTACAAAATGTCACCTTCGTCTTTTGCAAACTCTTCAGGAAATGTTCCGACGATGCGCCAGCGGTTATCACCCACCATTGGAAAGAACGCCAGCAGATTGCTCTTCATCAGGAACACCATCAACGCGTCGTTCTTGAATTCCCAATCGATCTCCACGTCGGCGACGTAGAACATTCGTTCGAACGTGCTGCCCTCGAACGTTAAGCCGAGCCCGTGACGCACGGGACTTTTCGCGCCGTCGCAGCCGACAAGAAATTTTGCTTCGACGGTCTCGCTCTCGCCCGACGAATTTTTGATAACAGCCGTTACACTTTCGTCATCCTGCGAAAAGCTTTGTAGCGTCGTTTGCCAGCGCACGTCCTTGCCGTTCGACTGGATGAATTCATAAATGAGCTTCTCGTGCTTTCCCTGTTCCACGATCAGCACATACGGATACGCGCTCATTCCCTTTCCGATATCCGAAAAGTCGACCTCGCCTCGAACCTTGCCCCCGACGATCATGCGTGCCTTTTCAGCCCGCCAGCCGAGGCCGATCAGTTTGTCGGCAAGCCCGATCTGCTCATAGATCTCCAGAGTTCGCGCTTGCACGCCGATCGCTTTTGAATGCGGCGTCGTAGTTTCTTTTGAATCGATGATCACAAAATCGAGGCCATAACGGATCAGCTGGCAAGCGAGCGCCAGCCCGGTCGGCCCGGCACCGATGATGATCACGTCAGTTTTTGTT
>JBDTMK010000114.1:0-8650 GCA_039934315.1 Pyrinomonadaceae bacterium
CGGCGAGGCGGCGCACGACTGGCGCTCGCACTATCAGGCGTCGGGCGAGCGGATTAGGATTTCGACCCGCCTTCTTCGCACGAGCGACGGAAAACAGTTATGGTCGGGACAATTCGACGAAAAATTTACCGATATATTCGCGGTTCAAGATTCGATCTCACAACAAGTGGCCGGGGCGTTGAAGGTTCGTCTGGCCGGCAAAGCTAAAAACCGTTACACAGAAAATGTCGGTGCGTATCAGCTTTATATGAAGGGCCGTTATCTTCTTCTAAAAGCGAATAAGCCCGATACTGAGTCCAGCATTTCGTATTTTCAGCAAGCGATCGACGCCGATCCGAACTACGCCCTAGCCTACGCCGGGCTGGCGGATGCTTATCGCGGCCTTTCCGTCGGAGGCGAAGTGCCTTCATCAGACTCGATGCCGAAAGCGAAGGCCGCAGCCCTGCGGGCAATCGAGCTGGATGATACGCTCGCCGAAGGACACGCGAATCTTGGGCACATCATGTTTTGGTTCGATTGGGATTGGGATGCGGCTGAGAATCAATACAAACGAGCACTGGAACTGGATCCGAACAGCGCCGACTCGCTTCAATTCTATGCTCATCTATTGTCTAGCTCGGGTCGTCACGCCGAAGCGCTTGCAAAGATAAAACGTGCACGAGAACTCAATCCGCTAAATTTGCGCGTAAATGCGATCGAAGGGATGCTCCTTATCTATGCCGGGAAGCCTGACGAAGCATTGGCGACGTTGCAGAAAACTCTTGAACTCGAGCCGAATCACCGGCTTTCGAATACGTTTGTGGCCCGGGCGTATATCGAGAAGAGAATGTTCACCGAGGCGATCGCCTCGACTGAAAAGCTCAAAGAACAGTTTCCAGGAGCTACCGAACCGATAGCCTACGGGACATACGCATTAGTGCAGTCCGGCAAAGTTAGCGAGGCACGCACCGTACTCACTGAGTTACTTTCGGCTTCAACTACGCGATACGTACCGCCCTACAATATTGCGCTTGTCCAGAACGCCCTCGGCGATCACGAAAAAGCGCTCGACTTCCTCGAGAAAGCTTTCGATGAAAAAGACGTACGAATTGTTTTTTTGAAAGTTGAGCCGAGGTGGAACGATCTACGAAGCGAGCCGCGCTTTATCGATTTGATGAAACGCATGAACTTCTAAAATTGTCAGTCGCGCGGTGTCCTCATTCTTATCGCGTTTGTCCGTACAACTTCTTAAACTCATCCCGCCCGACCGCACGATCCAGCCACATGTTCGTCAGCTTTTCCTGAATACTGTTCGCGCGCAAGCGTTCATTCAAATTTTTGAAATCGACGAAGTCGAGATGCTGGTCCTGATTAAAGCATGAGAAGACAAAGAACTCTTCGCCGGTGTGCGGGTTGACGTGTCGCTGCAGACACTGTGCGCAAACTTCTTTCATCATGCACTGCATCGGCGAGTTTATAGATCCGATCGCGACGTGGTCCGGTTTCAGAAATGGCTTCAAGGTAGTATGACGTGACTCCCTAACGCCGTTCATCATCCGGTCGGAACCGATGGCGATGATGCGATCGACGTTCTTCAGATCCACCTTCATGTCTCCGAGTTTTCCTTCCGCATACGCGACCATGGCCTGGACGATGTTGCCGCGATGATGCGAATCCTGCGGCCGGGCGGGAGCGATCTCGTCGCCGAAATCCGTCGCCCAGATGACCTGGTCCGTCGCGTTCTCGATCTCTTCACGTTTGAAAAGATCGGAGCCGTTCTTGTAACCGGCGAAATAGAGGACGTGGTTTTTCTTTTCACGAAGCTCCCGTGCGATCGAGAACAGCACTGCGTTGCCGAGGCCGCCGCCGGCTAGAAGGACGGTTTCGTTTTCGGGGATTTCAGTCGGTGTACCGGTCGGACCCATGACGAGAACTTCCTCGCCTTCTCGCAGCAGCGAACACAAGCGCGAAGATGTTCCCATCTCGAGCACGATCATCGACAGCAATCCCTTTTCTTCATCGACCCATGCACCGGTGAGAGCAAGGCCTTCCATGACGAGACGCACGCCATCGATAACGGGAGCCGAAGTCTCAAAGTTTTGCAGGCGATAGAACTGGCCTGGTTCGAACTTGCGCGCCTGCAGCGGTGCCTTTACTACAACATCGACGATCGTCGGCGTTAGCCGCTCGACACGGACGACATAAGCGCGTAGCTGTTCGTCGAGTGTGTTGACCAGACGCTCGAAACACTTCTCATCTGTTTTTGCTCCGCTAGCCAGCTCATCGGCGAATAACTCAACTACTCGTTTGTAACCGTCTTTCGCAGACGCCATCGCCTTAACAACGTTGCCGGCGTATTGCGGATGGTTGTCACCGTAATAGGAAATAAATTTTCCGTCGTTTTCGTACGAAGTAAAAAAGCCGACCTCGCCTTTCTGACATTCGATTGCGTGCAGTTGTCCGTCACTGTTCTTCTCGAGTCTGAACGGCTGGAAGAACTGACGCCACTCGTCGAGCTTGAACGTGCCCGGCTTTTCCTTTTCGTAAATTACGTTCGGCGAAGTTCCGGCAGCGACGCAGACTGTACGCGCCGGGAACTCGACCATTTCACCTGTCGGGTCGAATTTGCCGGTATCCGCGTCGTAGTTCAATCGCTCGAAGATCAATGCCTTGACCGCGTTGAAGTTATCGGGGACGGCCTCCGCCGGATTCATGCATTCGACAAAGTTGATGCCTTCTTCTAGTGCCTTCTGGACTTCTTCGTGGTTCAGGCGATAAGCGGGTGAATCCTGTAGACGCTTTCGATAGATGAGCGACACCCCGCCCCAAGACCGCACAAGCGGTACAAAGTTCGGTTCTTCTCCTGCCGCCGCCGCGCGATCTCGCTCGGCTCTCACCGCGCGTCCGTGCTCGAGAAACTCGCGCATGACCATTAGCTCTTCGGGATCGAATTGCTTCATGACCGGCGTCTCGCCGAATTCTTCGACGACCTGCTCGTATTTCGCGAGCATCTTCTCAACCTGGACGGGATAGTAAGCGAACAACTCTGTCGCGGTGTCTATTCCAGTTAGTCCGCCGCCGATAACAACAGCTGGCAGGCGGACCTGCAAATTAGACAGCGTATCTTTTTTGAAAGCTCCCGTGAGCTGCAGCGCCATCAGGAAATCAGAAGCTTGACGAATTCCTCGAATCAGATTGTTCTTCATCGGGACGATCGTCGGCCGTCCTGCGCCGGTCGCGATCGCGATGTGGTCGAAACCAAAATTCCATGCGTCTTCGATCGTCAGCGTCCCGCCAAAACGAATACCGCCGTACGCCCGGAAACTTTCTCGACGCGTGAGGATCAGCTGCATCATCGTCAGAAAATTCTTGTCCCAACGAACCGTAATGCCGTATTCAGACACACCGCCGAAGCCCGAGAGAATTCGTTCGTCAAGCTGATCGGTAATCTCAGAGATCTCCCGAATGGGCTTCGGTGACGTTCTCCCGAAATCGCCGGTCCACTCGCTTGGCAAGGGTTCGATCTTTAACCCGTCCACTCCAACGACACCGAATCCCTCGTTGAGAAGATACTGCGCAAGCGTGTAGCCGGCAGGCCCTAGTCCAACTACAAGAACATTTTTCCCGTTGAAGGGAAGAGCGTACGGGCGATTCGCATTCAAAGGATTCCAACGCGTCAGCAGGCTGTAGATCTCAAACCCGTACGGCAGGTTCAAGACGTCGGTCAGCGTGTGAGTCTCAGCGAGCGGAATGTTGACCGGCTCCTGCTTTTGGAAAATGCAGCCCTTCATGCAGTCGTTGCATATGCGGTGGCCGGTGCCGGCGCACATCGGATTGTCGATCGTTACGAGCGCGAGAGATCCGATCGAATCGCCCTGCTTCTTCAGCAAATGCATCTCCGAGATCTTTTCGTCGAGGGGGCAGCCGTTTGCTTTTATGCCGAGAGGATTTCGTTTTACCGATCCATCTTTTTCATGAAGACCGGTCGAGCACGAATCCTTGTCGCGTTCGTGACAGATCAGGCAATAATCGACTTCGTAAAGGGCGTCCCGCATCGTGCCGCGGTCGTCCGTTAGACGAAATCCATCACGCCGGCGCATTTCTTTATCGATCCCGCGCATCACGTTCGGATTCTTCTCGATCGGATGAATGAGGTGAACCAAGTTTTGATAGTCGAGCGGATGCGGTGTCTTAAATGCTTTCCAGCGCTTTTCCTTCTTATAGAACTCAGCGGCAGACCATGCTTCAAGCAAACGGAGCGCGGCTTTAACTTGAAGCAGATCGCCGGCCGCGTCTATTTCCAGTATGAACTGCGAAAATAGCTTCCCGTATGCTTTGTCCTTCAGCTTGCTGAAAGCAGAGTGAAGCTTCGCGACCGTTTCAGCATCGCGGGGAGCGACTTCAGCGGCTTCCTTCCCAAGACTTTCTTCAGCATCCAACAACTGAGCGGCGATCTGAGCGATTCCAAGCTCATCGTCCCAAACCAAGGTATCGTCGAATGCAGTATTTCGCAGCTCCACGAGAGCCTGCGAAACTTCATGGTGATTCAGGGAAGATAACTGCTCGGGTGTAAAGGCTTTTGCGGCGCGTCTTTGAACGAAAAATTTGTATTTCCAGATGGGATCTTGTCGAAGGATCTCCTTTTCAAGGTCCGCCCGTTCTGCGGTAATGCCGAACATCCGTCCGATAAAGTCCGAAAGAAACGGTGCCGTGTCGGTAAGTATTTTTGAGGCGGCCCGTTTCTCGAATCCCTGGCCGCGATTCTGAATGTACTTCGCCAGCGCGTCGTGTAGAATCGGCTCCTTTTCGGCGACTTCGGCGTAGAAGGTTTCGGCCAGGTCCGCCAGCCTGTGGGGTTCGAACAGATCGGAGTACTTGAATCCGGGAACTCCTAAATCGAAATCATTCGCGCTTTCGAGCTTTTCTAACGCTAAATTCATTGCAAGCTATAAGGTCTAAAATCCACCTAAATGACAAACAAGGAGTATAGCACCGGGGTCTGGGGCGGAACAAAAGCCCCATTTTATCGGCTGCGAACGAGATATGCGGTAACGTCAGCTACTGTACCAACCTCTATATTTTCGTGAAAAATGATTTTGGATATGTTATAAACACAAGTTCGTCCACCGATAATCGGGTAGTTTTGCCGATTTAGCAGTATTTAGAGGTATGGAACAAGATCAAAGGCTAACCCCCTTGCCGAAATCGCTAGACCTTCGCCCGCCGAAGACCGAGTATCCAGCGACATACGGGGGATTTTACGACGATGAAGTAAGCGAGGGGCGCCGCTCACTCCAGCAATATTTCAACGTCGTTAAGAAGAGACTTCCGATAATCCTGGCGTTGACGGCTCTCGCGACCGCTGCCGCTGCGTTTTACATGTATAGCATGCCGTCGCAGTACCAGGCGACGACGGAAATGGTTATCGAGCCTAGGAAGCCGAAGGTCCAGTCGAAAGAATCGATCAACATCAATTTCGGAAACGACGCGAATTACTACAACACGCAGCTCGAGCTTTTACAGAACAGCGACTTGATGAAAGAAGTCGTAATCCGCCTGGGACTCTACAAAGACCCGGATCTGCTTGACAACAAAGACCGCGGGGTATTGTCGGGAATCCAATCGATCTTCTCGAGCGGTAAACAACAAGCGAGTTCCGATAATTCGCTGCCCGTAGTTGCCAGTAGTCCCGGAGCCGGCGACGCACCGCAGACGATTCAATTAACGAACGAGGAAAAGGTTCTCGCGGAGTCGTATGCCGGAATTCTTGCGGGACGGGTCGTCGTCCAGCCAAAAGAGCGTACCAATCTGGTAAACATTAGCGTGACGACGCCGAAGCCTGAGCTATCTGCAAGGGTCGCCGACAAGGTCGCTGAAGTATTTATCGAAAAAGATGCGGAACGCGAGACCCTGGGCGCACGCCGAGCCTATGAGGATCTGACAAAGTCCATCGAGGAGCTCGAAAAAACTATTGCCGAACAGGAGGCTGATCTGATCGGCTACATGCGCTCCAGTGGCTTGCCTCTTCAGGAAAAGGGACAAGATCTCTCAGCTGCGCGTCTTCAATCAATGAGCGAAACCTGGCTCAAGGCGATGGAAGGCCGACGCCAGCTTGAGGCTAGGTATAACTCGGCGGTTCAGGCAAGCAGCCGGGGTGAGGGGATGAATATCCCCGATCTCTACGAGAACAAGATCTTTCAGGACACGATGCGCCTGAACACGGAACGAAAGGCAAAGCTGCAGGATCAGATACGCGATATCGAGAAAAAGATCCAGGATGCGGAAGTCGAGAAGGCTGAGCTTCTGGTCAAGTACACACCGGAATATTCGAAAGTAAAAGCGGTCGAAGAGCGGGTCGGCTCGCTGCAGGCGACCAAAATTAAGACCGAGCGAGAAGTCAGCCTCATCATCGACCAGGATCAGAAAAAGATCGAAAAGGATGCCGTCGGCGGTGCCCTCGTCGCGCTGCGGTCCCAACTTTCGGCAGCTCAAAAGCAGGAAGCTCAGGCTCTCGGCTCGTACGAGCAGGAAGCTGCGCAAGCCAATGTTCAGGGCCAGGCGCAAACGGAATTGACGACCAAGAAGCGTGGTATTGAGACAAATCGAAATCTGCTCGACACGTATACGCAGCGTCAGAAAGAACAAGAGCTCGCGATCGCAAGCGGCCGTCCCGAGAATATTAAGATTGCGGCCAATGCCGTTACACCGGGCGGCCCGGTCGGTCCCGCGAGAACGCGGAATATTCTTGTCGCATTTCTGGTTTCTTTTGCGATGGGAATCGGTCTTGCGTTCTTGCTCGATTACCTCGACGATTCGGTGAAGACGTCGGACGATATCGGCCGGCATCTGGGACTGCCGACGCTCGCGCTTATACCGCATCATTTCGGTTCCGAAAAGCGCCGTCTCAGACTTGCCGCAGCAACCGGCAACGGAGGGTCTCCGGTTGGGACCGGCCTGATAACGCTCGAAGAAAGGCATTCGCCGATGGCTGAAGCTTATCGCCATTTGCGAACCTCGCTCTTGTTCTCTTCGGCCGGAAAACCGCCCCAGTCGATCCTTGTCACGTCGTCGCAGCCATCCGAAGGCAAGACCACAACGGCGATCAATACTGCGGTTACGCTTGCCCAGGCGGACGCGGATGTCGTTATTGTGGACTGCGACCTTCGCCGCCCGCGATTGCACAGCTATTTTGATCTTGAGAATTCTCAGGGCCTGACGAACTATCTTTCGGGCGAACGCAACACGGAGCACTTGATCAAAACATGTCGCGAGCTTCCTCGTCTAAAGGTGATCACGAGCGGTCCTATACCGCCAAACCCCGCGGAGCTTCTCAGCTCGAATGAGATGAAGAATCTCCTTCAGTTCCTTCGAGGTCGTTACAAGCACATCATCATCGATTCGCCCCCGGCGATCTCGTTCACCGACGCTGCGATCCTGGCGACACTTGTCGATGGTGTCGTGCTCGTCGCGATGGCCGGAAAGAGTTCGATTCACCTGATGCGAAGATTCAAGCATCGACTCGGCAACATTGGTGCGAGAATTTACGGTGTAGTTTTGAACGGCATAAAAGCGGGTTCGATGGAATACGATTACTACGGCACGGGTTACTACGAGTATTACGCCAAGGGCGAGGCTGACGGTTCGACGCCGATAATGGAAGAAGTCGAGCCCGCGGTGCATAGGACGAAACCGTGAGGAAGTGGTCGGTAGTTATTATTTCAGAATTCAGCATAGAGAAAGGCAGAAAGCTCTCATTACGCTTTCTGCCTTTCGGTTTTTATTTCTACTAAAATCTGCCTACCGCCGACTGATCCCCGATTTCTTCTTGAAGAAACTCTTCCAACGCACGCTCCCAATCGGGAAGCGGCGCGATATCCAGTTCCTTGATCCTGATGCTGGCAAGCTTGGAGCTTACGGGCCGCGGTGCGGGCCGTTTTAGATCATTATTCGACACTGGTGCGATAAGCCCTTTATCAAATCCTCCAATCTCGCAGACTTTTTCCGCAAAGCCTAGGTAGCTGGTTCCCGCGCCGGAATTTGTGACATGAAAAATTCCCGACTCCTTGCGTCCGGCGAGCTCGCGAAGGCGCTTAGCCAGATCGTTCGCGAATGTCGGAGTACCGTACGCGTCGCCGATCGCTTTAATATTCTTTCCGTCGCCGAGAAGCCGGTGCATGACACTTAGGAAATTAGTGCCGCCGCGACCATAGATCCATCCAGATCGAACTATTACCGAATCCCGGTTTGCCTCCGTTGCCGCAACTTCGCCCTCGTATTTTGTTTCTGCGTAAACACCGCGCGGGTTCGGAATATCGTCCTCCGTGTAAAAGCCTGGATTCGATCCGTCGAAAACATAATCGGTTGAGATAGTCACAAATCGGGAACCGGTCTCTTTCGCACTTTCCGCAAGATTGCGAACGCCAATCGTATTCGCGTCCCGAGCCGCTTCCGGACTTGCTTCGGACCCGTCTACGTCAGTGAACGCCGCGCAATTGAGAACTGCATCCGGTGAGTGAGATCCAAAAGTCTTGGAAACGGCGCTTCGGTCAGCGATGTCTAGCTGCTGCCGCGTCAACGCGACGACATCGTCGCCGATCTGCCGACAATGTTCGATGGCCGCCCGAGCGACCATTCCATTTGCTCCGGTAATAAGGATCTTCATTTCAAGTTC
>JBDTMK010000115.1:0-8601 GCA_039934315.1 Pyrinomonadaceae bacterium
GATCTCCGCGGTCTCGGCGTTAAAGAACCCTTACGGTTTTGGCACAAACTTCAGCGCGACCGAATTCATGCAATACCTCAATCCTGTCGGTTGCGGGCCGTCGTCGAAGACGTGGCCAAGATGCGAGCCGCAGCGTTTGCATATGACTTCGGTGCGAGTTTCCCCTAGGCTGCTGTCCACATCTTCCTGAATGTTCTGACGGTGAATTACCTGGAAGAAACTCGGCCAACCAGTACCGGATTCAAACTTGGCTTCCGAACTGAAAAGATGGAGGCCACACGCTCCGCAGACGTACACGCCAGATTTATGATTGTCGGTCAGCTTTCCTGTGTATGCTCGCTCGGTGCCGTTTTTTCGGAGCACGTAAAATGCGTCGGCCGTCAAAACCTTTTGCCATTCCGCATCGGACTTAACGATCTTTTCACCGTTGAAGATCTCATCCGATGTTGACTTTCCATTTAGCACTTTAGGGCTCGCCGTCGTGGCCGCAGTTTTCAATTTGGCCGAACGTTGCCCGATGACGGCCAACACCGCACCTGCCATCACGATCGCGACTATCACGCTCAAAACTTTGAATCTCATATCTTGCACCTCAAGAATTGTATACTGCCCGGCAATCTTTATGTTTCAGATCGACGAAAGAAAGAGGCGTAACGGAAACCTCCGGTTCCCGCACGCCTCGCTGTCCCATTGCTCGATAAACAAACTAGTTAGGAAGCAGAACCGAATCGACAACATGGATAACACCGTTCGACTGGCGAACATCGGCGATCGTTACCATCGACTTGCCGCCCTTCTCATCGACGAGCACAAGATTCGTGCCTTCCATCATCGCCGTCAGCGTGCCGCCGGCAACTGTCTTGAACTCGGCCTTGCCGCCGCCTTTTTTGATAGCCTTCATGATCGATTTCGAATCGGCATTGCCCGCAACAACGTGGTACGTCAGGATCTTCGCCAACGTCGCTTTGTTTTCAGGCTTGAGCAGAGTATCCACCGTTCCCACCGGCAGCTTGGCGAATGCCTCGTTGGTCGGAGCAAACACAGTGAACGGTCCGGCACCCTTCAAAGTGTCGACAAGGCCCGCAGCCTGGACCGCTGCAACAAGCGTCGTATGGTCCTTCGAATTAACAGCGTTCTCGACAATATTCTTTGTCTTGTACATTGCGGCGCCGCCGACCATCGGATTTTCATCCTTCATCATCTGTGCGGAAACGCTCACCGAGCTAACAACCATCGCGATAGCAAAAACGAAAGTACCCCAAATAAATTTCTTCATAATTTCTCCCCCAGGTTCCTGGTTTTTTTGAAAAGGATTTGTTTCCCTTTGCTTAGGTTTTCGAGAGGCGGGGCGAAACGGATTCACAAAAAATAAAGTGGGTCGGCTGAGTTCGCTTCTCTTTCTATTCCGTGTATTCAGGTGGTTACTGCCTAAACGCCGAGCCACGAAGCCACGAAGTACCAGAGCAGAGTAATCGAAATCAAGCGGATTCGTCTTCGGGCGGCAGCTTGGCGAGCTGGGAGATCTTGTCACGAATAAGATCGAAGGCGAATCCTTGTCGAAGAAGGTGATCGTAAAACTTTTTCGTATCTTCTCGCGTCTCAGGTCGGCCTTTTAAACGAAGCCGCTTTTCGATGGCAGCGTCGATCAGTTCATCCTCCGGCATTTTTTCGAATGCAGATTGGATCGCAGCGTCTAGAGTTTCCCGGTCGAGCTTTTTCTGCGACATAGCTTGCTGCAGACGGCGTTTGCCTTGCGGCTTTTGGCGGAGCTTCGACAAGGCGAGTTCCTCGGCGAATTTCCGATCGTCGAGATATCCGTACTCTTCGAGCTTCAAAATGACGGCGTTCACGATTTCAAGATTCGTCCAATTCTTTTCGAGCAGGCGTTCCCGAAGCTCACCGATCGAGCGCGGTTTAGCGGCCAGCAGGTTGACCGCGCGAGTCATCGTTCGCTCGCGCGATTTCGCAGGGTCCTTGATAACCCGATCTTTTTCATCTGTGATTTGGGACCGCCTTCGCCACATAACTATCCAATTATGAATTACCAATTACGAATTACGAATCAACCCGCAATACTATAGATCTCGTGGACGGGATTCTGATCATCGACAAACCGGCGGGCCTGACATCTCACGACGTCGTGGCACGCGTTCGCCGGATACTTCGCACCAAGCGCGTCGGTCACACCGGCACGCTGGATCCATTTGCGACCGGCGTTCTGGTTTTGGTGATCGGCAGCGCGACACGCCTTGCGAGATTTCTTGATAAGGATGCGAAAGAATATACCGCCGAGGTACAGTTTGGATTTGAGACCGACACCGGCGACCGGACTGGAACGCGGAGTGCGGAATGCGGGATGCGGAACGAAGAGATCGAGGAGAGGATCTCGACCGCTGATTGGGAGAGCGTATTTTCCAAGTTTCGCGGCGAGCTCCTGCAAACGCCGCCGATGTATTCCGCGAAAAAGATAGCCGGAAAGAAGCTGTACGAACTTGCGCGCGAGGGAAAAGAGATTGAGAGGAAGCCGGTACCGGTGTTGATCCGTGAACTGGCACTGATACCGAACGAAATCGATAATCCACAATCCACGATCCGCATCCGAGTGTTGTGTTCAGCGGGAACGTACATCAGAACTCTGGCTGAAGACATTGGACGTGAGGTCGGTGTGGGAGCCCATCTTACAAATCTGCGACGGACAGCGGCTGGGAAGTTTGATCTCAGTAGGGCCGCCACCATCGAGGACCTCGATTCGTCGCCGACACCGGCGGATGCTTTGCTCCCGGCCGAGTTTGCCGTTTCGCACTTGCCGGAGTTCGTTCTTCCTGACGATCGGATCGGGCCGACGAAGAATGGGCTTCCCTCGCGCACAGAAGAGGGAAAATATAATGCTAGTGAATTCATTCGCATGACCGGGAGCGAGGGAGCGGTCATCGCCGTTGGGATCTATGACGATGACGAAAAAGTGATTCGCCCAAAGGTAGTTTTGATCTAAAATTATTTATCGATATGAAAAAGAGAAACCTTGCATTGGCGATCGGTGGGGCGGTCGGAGCGGCTGTCGCGGTAAAAATGCTGACGCGGGCGAAGAGCGTCATCTGGGACGACGTGGTGTCGTTAATACCTCACGCTGAGAATTCTCATTTTGTCAGCGTCGATGGTGCACATGTTCACTACCAGGAGTTCGGTGACACCTCGAAGCCAACGATAGTTTTGATCCACGGCTACACCGCATCGTTATACGTCTGGAAAACCACGGCACCGATGTTGGCTGACGCAGGTTTCCATGTCGTCGCTCTCGACCTGCTCGGCTTTGGGTATTCTGACAAACCTAGATCGTTCGACTACGCGATCACATCTCAAGCACGGCTCGTCGCTCGCTTTATGAACCGTTTGGGTATCGGACAAGCGACTCTCGTGGGCAGCTCATACGGCGGAGCCGTCGCTGCGACGCTCGCGCTGGATTATCCGGAACGCGTCGAGAAACTAGTTCTCGTCGACGCCGTTGCTAACGACAATGTAAAGAACCATCCGATCCTCAAACTTGCAGCGATACCCGGTCTTGGCGAAATGCTTACGCCTTTTCTTGTCGACTCGCGCTACTTTCAACGTCATCGAATGCGCGGGACGCTTGCTCCGGCAAATCACAACCTGATAACGGACGAGCGCGTCGAAGGCATTCTTCGACCGCTGACCGCAGCCGATGCACATCATTCTCTGCTCGCCACATCCCGTGCGTGGAGCGCAAAAAGGATCGAGGAGGACGCGCACCTCATCAACCAACCGACGCTCATCGTCTGGGGCGAAGACGACAGAGTTATTCCAGTCAACGGCGGCCACACGCTTCATCAGTCGATACTCCATTCACGATTCGTAATATTGAAGGATTGCGGGCACGTGCCGCAGGAGGAGAAGAGCGATATTTTCGTCGAGCTCGTCACCGAGTTTTGCCGCGATCGCAAGGGACGAGTCACGGCTCGCGAAGGTAGCGAACTATATGTCGAATCTTAGAGCGCACGACCTCGTGTCTCTTAACGGACAGTTGTCGGCTCCTTCGGACACTCACATTCCGGCGTTGTCATCGGCAAGTTTGGCTGGAAGAGGAGTTTTCACAACGATCGCGATCGTTGATCGAAAACCGTTTCTTTGGGAGAAACACTGGCGGCGACTCAGCGAAAGCTGCAGGCGAGTTTGGATCGACTTGTCCGCATTTCCTGAAGACAAAACGCGCCGGGAATTGGACGAAGTGATCGCGGCCAACTCGTTCGAAAACGGCCGGGCTCGCATCACGTTCTTTTTCGAGGGCCCCGGAGAGCCATGGCCTTACGAATCCGCACGGTCGACGAGCCTGCTCATTATTACCGGGGATGACAGGCCGAAAATACAAAACCTGTCGCTTACAGTTTCGCCGTTTCGAATAAACTCGCTGTCACCGCTCGCCGGCTTGAAGTCGTGCAATTATCTGGATAATGTCCTTTCGATCATGGACGCGCGGAAGCGCGGCTTTGCGGAGGCGATCCAACTAAATGAGCGCGGCGAGGTAAGCTCTGCGTCCATGGCGAATATTTTCTGGGTCATTCAGGACCGGCTTTGCACGCCGTCCCTCAAAACCGGATGCCTCGCGGGGACGACACGGGAGTTCATACTAGAGAATATTGACTGTAAAGAAGTCGAAGTCGGGCTGGAAGACCTTCGGTCTGCTGATGAGATATTTCTTACATCCGCGGGACTCGGGGTAGCGCAGATTATGGAATTTGAAGGACACAGACTGAAAGGGGACGCTCATCCGATCACCAGCCTCTTGCCTTAAGCACGCTAGCAAGACCCAAAAATACACGAAACCAGTGGAATCCGATTCCGCAAGGTTTCGTGTGATCTTTATCTGATCGACTAAGCGGCTGTCTCGAACAATGCGAGGATCTGCTTGCCTTCGTTCGATCTGGGATCGATCGTGCGAATATGCTTCTGGCCCTGCATTTCCCAGATAGCGGTCACAACGCCTTCCTTCTCAACGGCCTGGTAATGAACATCCTCGGACTCGGCCGGTGTCTGATCGGCTGCTGCTGCCTGTGCTTCAACCGCTTGTGCTGCTTCTTCTGACATTTAAAACTAAATCTCCTCGAAATCTAAAACTATTTTCCGCCGTCTTTTTCGGCGATCGTAATTGTCGGTGCAAGATCCGCCGGTTCAGAGCCTTCTTTCTCAGCGATCGTTATCGTTGGTTTCGCCTGGCCTTCGGTCGTTGTCTCTTCTCTGTCGTCTGTTTCGTCGGGCATTTTCTTGTTCTCCTTAAAGCTACTGATATTTTGCCTTGGGGGCTACTCAGCTATAGTTATCGTTAAGATCTTTTTACCATTGTCGATAACGAACGTATCCGATTCGATTGCTTTGACCGAGTCGCTTGAACCCGCAGCGTCAGCTCCCGTCTTTTCGGCGATCGTTATGGTAACTTTCTTTCCGCCTTCAGCCACGATCGTGGCGTCATCATCTGGCATAGGGATATTCTCCGTTGGGCACTAGACTAAATAAAACCGGAAGTAAGCCATAGATTTTACACACGTCCCGGAATCTTGTCGAGTTTTTCTTTAAGTTAGGTAGCGGATGAGGTTGAAGATTGTCCCTTATTAGAGTCGGGCTCGGTCCGGAACCTGGAGGACTCCGCTCTGTTAGGAGCGAAATGTCTGCAGCTATGGAGTTTTTGTGATTGCTCCCGCTCCATTAGGTGCAGCATGTCGGTTTCGCTCCGCTGGAGCGAAGTGATGCGCCGGCCTTTTTTCCTACAAACATATCGCTCCTACCGGAGCACAAGATGGGTTTCCTCAATGCTATTGGGTCCTGCTTACTTAACCCTCTTGGGCGATAACTCGTAGAACCAAAAGTCATTATTCGGCTGATCGATCTTCAATTCGTCCGTTTTGCCGTTCTTGTCGATCGTGAAAGTCACGAATCCTCGTGGGAAGTTGTACGAAACGGACGGGCGCCATTTGATCTGGAACGTGTCGTAATGCCAGTGGTCGAGATCCGCGAAGAAATTCGGAGATGCGCCGAATCGCATCACGAGTCGTCCGTTTTCTTCAGAAATAATTACGTCTCCGTACAGCTTGTCCGCGTAAGTGCCCGCGTAATTGGATACCGGCAGCGATGGTTTCGTGTTCGCGGCCCGGGCAGCGTCCACTTTCTGCCGTTCCGTATCGGCCGCGGTTTTGTTCGCTTTCCCTTGCTCGACAGCTTCGGCATTCCAGTCCCGCTTGGGCGCGTTTACGAACACGTCGCGGATCTTGTTCATCATGACGGCGAAGGCGGGCGATTCACTGTTCGTGAGCACAACGAACCCGACATTTTCTTCCGGAATCAAAACCGTGTACGACAGCATGCCGTCGAGCCCGCCGCTGTGATTGATGATCTTGCGGCCGTAGTAATCGTAAAGAAACCAGCCCATCCCGTATGCGTTGAAGTGACGCGTCGGATTGTTCTTCGAGGCAGCCTCAGAAATCGGAAGCATTATATTCGGCTGCCACATCTGCCATGACTGCTGCTCGCTGAAGATCTGTTTGCCCTCGAATTTTCCGCGGCCGAGCTGCAAGCGGATCCATTTCGAAAGGTCGGCGACCGACGAGTTGATAGCGACGGCGCCGTAACCGCCATTCACATTTCCGTGCGGAAGCACACGAAGCGTTCCGCCCGATTCGTTGTGTGGAAGTGCGGCATTCTCGCCGAGGGCACCGAATCCGCACGTCGTCTCTTTCATCCCCAACGGGTCAAGGATCTTCTCCCGGACAAACGAACACCAGGGCTTGCCTGAAGCCTTCTCTACTACTTTGCCGGCCGCTATGAACATCAGATTCTGGTATCCGTAGCGAGTGCGAAAACTCGAAACCGGTTTTAGATATTTAACACGCGAGAGAATTTCGTCGGACGTGTAGGTCGTGTCGTACCAGAGCAGATCGCCGCTGAATGTGTCGAGTCCGACGCGATGCGAGACCAGGTCGCGCACCGTCAACTCGCTCGTCACCCACGGATCGTACATCTGGAAACCCGGCAGATACTTCGATACCTTATCGTCCCACGCGACTTTCTTTTCATCCACGAGGATCGCAAGCGCGGCAGCGGTGAATGCTTTCGAGTTCGATGCGATGGCGAACAAAGTGTTCTCACTGACCGGCCCATTCTTTCCAACCGCGCGCACACCATAGCCTTTTGCGAGCGCGACTTTGTTATCCTTCACGATCGCGATTGCCATCCCGGCACCACTGCCTTTGTGCGTCTCGATCACTGTGTTTGCGTAGTCATCGATCTCTTTAAGCTTTTCCTCGAGCGTCTGGGTAAATGCTGACAGCTGAACGACAAAAATAAGCAGAAACAGACTGGCAAGTTTTTTCATAATTCGTGTTTATACGGAGTTACGAGAGATATGGTTTTTCTAGGATTTGACAATGAACAGTCGCCATTCGCCTTCCAGCCCATCGAACGTCTCATTTCCGTTTTCTTCAAAAACTATCCCGGAGCCGGCGACGAGATCTTTCACTGTTCGCGAAACGAGAATTTGTCCGGCCGCAGCCATTTCAGCGATGCGTCCCGCGAGGTCAACTGCGAATCCGCTGTATACGTTACCGATGCGATCGCATTCGCCGGTATGAATGCCGATGTGAGTTTCAACGTCTCGATTCTTCGCGATCCCCGATGCGCACCGGATCGCTCTTGCAGGTCCATCGAAAGAGGCCACGACGCAATCATTCTCGCACGAGATCTCAGTGCCCTTGAAAACTTCCAATTGCTTTCGGATGAACGACAGTGAGTTCTCCAGGCCGTCTGACGAAATTCCTCTCGTCCCGTCGATGCGGACATTCATGACGGTTGCCAGGACGCGGTCGTGATCTCCGTCGGCGAGAGAGCCGGTTACAAACCCTTCGATCTCGTCGAGGATCTCGCTCTGGTCACCGACGAACGGCAGATGATCATCGCCGGGAAGCTCGACGTAACGGCTTCCGGGAATTTTCGAAGCGACGTAGCGGCCCTCTTCGACCTTCAAACAAAGATCGCCGGTGCGATGGATCACAAGCGTCGGAACACGAATTAGAGGGAGAACATTTCTGACATCGATCTCTGCATTCATTGTCGTAAGAGCGACGGCCGCTCCGGGACTCGCACCCATCCGTAGATATGTGGCCCACCATTCGCGAAACTCTTCGTCGTTCGCCATAGACGGAGCCCGCTCTTCGATTCCGACAGGCTTGCCCCAGTCCGTCTTCACTAATTCGATAAATTTATTTCGCTGCTCCTGGCTCGGGGCCCACGGATAATCTTCGTCGCGGATTCGCTTCGCATACGTCCCGATCATTACCAAACCCGCGGTGCGTTCGGGATACGTCGCCGCGAACAGCGAGCACATCGGCCCGCCTTCCGACACCCCGATGAGAATTGCGCGTTTTGATCCGACTGCGTCCATCACCGCGTGTAAATCTTCCATCCTCTGTTCGAGTGTCGGCAGTTCATTGATCGGTACGCGATCGGAAAGGCCGGTGCCGCGTTTGTCGAAAAGTATCAGCCGCGAGAACGAGCCGAGCCGTTCGAGAAACGACGCGAACAAATGATGCTTCCAGAAAT
>JBDTMK010000116.1:0-8581 GCA_039934315.1 Pyrinomonadaceae bacterium
TTTTTCAATATCTTCGATCGTGCGGTCCGGACCGACCTTTCCGTAATCCTTGCCTGACAGTCCGAAAGACTTGTCAAACTTTTTGAGAATGCCGCCGAGCGTCAAACTATGCGGAGCTCCATAAGGATTGTAATTTTTGAGCAACGCGAGTCCCATCATGAGATTCGAAAACCACTTGCCGCGGTTCGTATCAGTGATGTGCTGCATGTCGGTGACGAGGCCCTGAATGTTCAGGAACTGCGGAACCGGCGCCATCTCTTTAGTTTCTTTGTTCACCATCACGGCGGTTCCGACACCGCAATTCGGGTGGCAGCCGCAGCTGACCTGTCCCCAATCGCTTTCCGGGCCGTGGACGACGTCGGCGAAATCGGCAAATGCTCCCATCAACGAAAGCGGGAACCAGTCACGCGTCGGTTCAGTGATTCCAACCTGATCGTGAACGTCGTGGGCAAGGTGAGCAAGCGTGTACCGCTGCTGCAGGCGACGCTGTTCGGTGATCAGCTCGTCGCGGCCAGTGAACGATACGGGTTGAAACGCGATGAACGAGATCTTCTTAGGATTCTCAAGAGCAAAGCGAATGATCGTTCCGACTTGATCATTGTTAATGCCGTTAACCAGGGTCGTGACCAAAATGATATCAACGCCGGCTTCGTGGAGGTTGTTGATCGCACGGAGTTTTACGTCGAACAAGTTCCCGATCTGGCGATGCGAGTTGGCGTCGTTGCCGATGCCGTCAAACTGTAGATAGACGAACCGAAGTCCGGCTTCAGCAGCTTCGCGGCAGAATTCTTTTGACTTGGCGAATTCGATACCGTTCGTCGCAGCCTGCACGGAGTTGTATCCAACCTTTCGAGCATAGCGGATAGCATCAAGGAAGTACGGCGACAGCGTCGGCTCACCGCCCGAATACTGTACCGACATCTGGCGACGCGGCTTGATCTGGATCGCGTTGTCGAGAATTTCGCTAACGTCTTCCATTGAAAGCTCATGAACAAAACCGACTTGGTTCGCGTCCATAAAACACGGATCGCACATCATGTTGCACCGGTTCGTGAGATCTACTGTTAAAACCGCACCGCGGCCGTACTTAACAGAAGACGTTCCGTGATTGTGCAACTTTTCGTCGTTGTGTGCCTCGATATCGCGGCCGGGGAAAAGGGATTCGATGTGCTGAAGGAACTTGGAGTCCATCGCCATCATGTCTTCAAAATGGCCATGCGTCGGGCAATCTTTGATCATCCAAACCTGACCGTCGCGCTCGATGATCTGGGCCTTGATCTCGCCGACTTTCTCATTCACGAGAATACCGACTTCCTTTTCACCCGACAGGATCGATTCACGAGCCTCGATAACGCAGTTCGGGCAAAGCGAGTCCGTCTGACGAGGGAACCCGAGAGTCGGCTTTGTCTTCTGCCACGATTTAAGCAGTGGCTTGTCCGACCATTTGGGAATGAAGGATTCGTTTGGTTTGAACTGATTGACGGACTTGATCGCGTTAAACGCGCCCTTTGCAATGTAGGTCAATCCTTTTTCTAGGTGTTTTACTGGTCTCATTTTTATATATTTATCCGCAAAATATGCGTTCTCGTCTAAATGCCGCAGACTCAACAATGTTTGTGTCGAAGAGCGAGGAACTTATCGATAAAAACGGAGCAATACGCGTGCCCTATAAGGTATATTCTCAGACCGGTTCGAAACCTTTTGTTTGCAAAGTTTATAGAAATTTCAATCCGCGAGTTCTAATCAACTTCCTGCCGCAAAATGACACAAATAGCCTCCCGTGCCAATCCGGTGTCTTTTTGATACGGGTAAAACGGTGGCGCGCGATCAATCTTAGTGGGCACTAGAGAGACATCATGCTAGCTATTAAACCTTCGCTTAATCGAACTACCGGTCGGGTTTTTGCCATGAAAGACAAATTACCCTTGAGTCCAGTATTTGAGGCATCTGGCTTACGTATTATTGTTCAGGGCATAAAACGGTTCACTCGACGTTCACTTTAAGCGCTTGATTTATATCATACCTCAACTGAAATCCCTCAACATGTTAAAAAGAAGTAACTTAGTTAAAAGGGATAGTTCTTTACACGTCAAGTTGATTATGCTAAATTTTCAAACACTTCAAGGGAAATTGGGTCACTTGTTCACCCCGAACAAGAAAGAGAAATTCAACCAAAAGGCGTTGAGAGATTTACGGTAGTCGAAAACTGTTAATAGTGGTTTTTCGTTCCAGGGTTAAATATGTCTATCCGCTTCGGGACGTCCGGCTGGAGAGCGGTAATTGCCGACGAGTTTACGTTCGAGAATGTCAGGCGGGTGACCGAAGCAGTTTGTAGTTATTTGACAACCGATCGGACCGCGTCCGGTCAAACATTGATAGTCGGATGTGATTCTCGATTCATGGGAGAGAAGTTCTCTCAGGTGGCGGCTGATATCGGGGCGGCGAAAGGATTTCGTGTTCTGCTGTGTACGGGGCAAACTCCGACACCCGCAATATCCTATTCGATACTTAATGAAGGGGCGTCGGGTGGACTCAACTTCACCGCTTCCCATAATCCGCCTGAGTATCAGGGCATTAAGTTTTCAACTTCGGATGGAGCTCCGGCTTTACCGGAGGTAACCAAACAGATCGAAGCGGCCGTTACTGGTGAAGTATCAGCCGCGAATGAGCCCGGCGGAACTGTAGAGGCTTACGACGCCCGGCCCGGTTATTTGAACGACCTAAAGGCGAAGATCAACTTTGATGCTATCGCCAAGGCAAAGGGGAGTTTCGGCTACGACGCTCTTTGAGGCACTGGCCGCGGATATTTGGACAAGGCTCTTCGCGATGTCGGATGCAGCGTAGAAACGATAAATGACTGGCGCGATGTTACTTTCGGAGGCCGGTCTCCGGAGCCGGGAGAAGATCATGTAGACGAGCTTCGCAAGCTCGTTAAAAGCAAAAAGTTGACGCTTGGCATAGCCACTGACGGCGACGCAGACAGATTTGGGATCATTGACAGCGACGGTTCATTCATTACTCTGAATCAACTTATCGCGATCCTGACCGACTATCTTGCGGAAAGCCGCGGCTGGACAAACGGTGTAGCCAGGAGCGTCGCAACTTCTCATTTGGTTGATCGTGTAGCGAAAGAACGAAACCTAAAGTTGTACGAAACTCCAGTCGGATTCAAGTTCATCGGGGAATTGATAAATAAAGACGAGATCATTCTTGGCGGTGAAGAATCGGCCGGTCTTTCGATACGCGGGCACTACCCGGAAAAGGATGGCATTCTGGCTTGCCTCCTTGCCATCGAAGCGGTCACAGTACGGCAAGCCAGTTTGAATTCTCAGCTCGAAGATCTATACAGAAGGGTCGGTAAGTTGGAGTCGGGTCGCATCGGAGTAAAACTCAACGACGATGTTTCGAAACGATTGAAGGAAAAACTGGCTCAGGAACCAACCGAGATCGCCGGCCGAAAAGTTGAAAATATTAATCGCATGGACGGCGTCAAATTCTTGTTCGCCGCCAACAGCTGGATGCTGATGCGGCCTTCGGGAACCGAGCCGATGGTTCGGATCTACGCAGAAGCGAAGACAAGCGGGATTTGGAGGAATTACTTGATGCAGGGCGGCGGTACTTACTCGAATAGATCCCGGGCACCGAAGAAGTCGACGAGTGTGCCTCGCAAGTCCCGGTCGATCATGCCGCGATGGGTACCCTACGGAACGACAGCATTGTTTGCACTGGCTCTCTGCTTCACGATAAATTTCAGAGCTTTTACCGAACTAACACGTGAGGTTGAACAGCACGAAAGTTTGAACCAGGAAATTGAAAAGTTAACTAGCGAGAATCTAAATCTGCAAGAAGAGATCTACTACTTGCATAACGATTCAAGCGTCATCGAACGCGAGGCCAAGAAGTTTGGGTTTCAGCGTAAGGAGAAAAAAGTTCTAGTGCCGGTAGATAAATAAGCGGAGAAGTTTATCTGCTGGCACGATCACCAACCACAAAAAACTGCCTTTTGCCTATCATCTCCGCATAGCCAACAGTAAAACCTTCCGTAAAAAATCGCGGCTTGTGTTCCCGAACACAGGCCGCACCACATTTTAAATTTTGGATTTTGGATTTTCAGGTGGTCCGTGGCTCTGAGGGCAAATCCCAAATCCCAAATCCGAAATCCCAAGTTTTTTAGTTGCAGTTCAAGAGCGGTGACACGCAAGGACTACGAGAAACTCTCACAGAGCTTGAATCTTTTGCACCACTTCAGCCAGATCGATGTCATTGACATTAGTTGTGTTCGAGCAAATCTCCATCAGCAACCCGTCCTGGGCGTTGCCTTTCTCCTTCGCCACCGAGTACGGCAAGTCTTCCCGAAAGGTGACCATCGAATATTTCGAAAAATAGTCTGGGTAGGTTTGCTCGAGCTTCGTCTCGAGCTCACGCTTGCGTTGAAAAACGGGATCCGCCGTCGCGTCGCGCATTTCGTAAAAGTTTTCTTCGGCCATATCGGCTATCGCATCGGTATTGACCTTTCTTAGTTTGCCGTATTCCTCGTAAACTTTTTCCCACTCTGTCCCGTGCTCTCCGATCAATTCATCCAGGACGCGAACGTCTTCGAATGCGCAGTTCATGCCCTGGCCGTAAAACGGCACGAGAGCGTGGGCGGAATCGCCCAGTAGTAAAGCTTTGCCGCCGACATTCCACGGCCAGCATTTCACGGTGCCGAGCTCGCCAGTTGGATTACTGAAAAAGTCGTCGACTAGAGAAGGCATCAATGAAACCGCGTCAGGGAATTCACGATTGAAAAAAAACAACAGACGTTCGGCATCGACGAGCTGATCAAATGCCGAGAGCTCAGTGCTGCCAAGGGACTCAGGCGGCACTGACTTGTTAGCCAGGAACAAAGTACATGTAAAACTTCCATCAAAATTAGGAAGCGCGATCATCATGAATTGATGACGCGGCCAGATGTGCAACGCATTCTGCTCGATAAGGAATCGCGATTCTGATTGCGAAAACGCCCGTGGAATGTGCAGCTCTTTATATCCGTGTTCGAGAAAAACCTGCGACAGCTGAAAGCCGTCTAGATCGCGGCTCATCGCATCACGTACCGCAGATCCTGCACCGTCTGTCGCGATCACGCTGTCACTCCGAGTAGTCCGTCCACTGGCAAACGAAACCTCGCCGCTCAATGTGTGGAAGTCGACGCAGCGCTCGTTGAACACGAACTGCACCCCCGGATATTTTTCGGCTTCGTTTATCAAGGCGATGTTCAAACCCGATCGGGAGACCGAGTTGATATATTCGCCCTTCCTTCCGCTGTAAGGAAGCAGCTTTGTTTCGCCCGACAGCGCATGGATCATCCGGCCGTACATCGGGATTGCTTCCGCGAGCATGTACTCGTCCATCCCGACCTCGCGGAGCGCCGCAATTCCGCGATCAGACAATGCTAGGTTAATGGAGCGCCCGGCGGCCACGTCATGCAAGCGCATATCGCCTCGGGCCTCAAACACATCGACTCCTATTCCGCGTTTGGCGAGATTTATGGCTAGCAGCGAGCCGGCCAAGCCGGCGCCGATGATCACTACCTTAGACATATAATTTTGTTCCGACGCGGAAGGCGTTTAGACCGCAGAAAATTTGTACATCCTTCTCCGCGGCCTCCGCGATCTCTGCGTTAGATCACTTTCGAAGGCACTGCTTCAAGATCTCCGCAAACCTATAAACGTCCGTGAACGAATTATATAGAGGTACAGGCGCAACGCGAATCACATCCGGCTCGCGCCAATCTGCCATAACACCGCTCAACGTAAGGGAATTGAACAAACTCTTGTCCGCGTCCTTTCCGCGTATGGAGAGTTGGCAGCCGCGCTCGTCCGGATCGGAGGGTGTGATCAGGGAAATCCTTTCGTCGCTGATCTCCCGCAAGAGAAATTCAAGATAGCCCGTGAGCTTCCGAGATTTTTCGCATAGAGCCTCCATGCCCACTGAATCGAAGATCTCGAGCGACGCACGAAGCGCGGCCATTTGAAGGATAGGTGGATTCGAGATCTGCCATCCTTCGGCTCCGCGAATCGGATGAAACTCCGGGCCCATCAGAAAACGCGAAGCCTTATCGTGGCCCCACCAACCGGCAAAGCGCGGCAGCTCAAACGCATCCGAGTAACGTTCATGAATGAACGCACCGGCAACCGACCCAGGCCCGCCGTTCAAATATTTGTAAGAACACCAGGCCGCAAAATCGACGTCCCAATCGTGCAAATTCAATGCGATATTTCCCGCGGCGTGTGCAAGATCGAAGCCGACCGTCGCTCCGACCTTGTGACCTGCGGCAGTGATGGCGCTCATATCAAACGCCTGTCCCGTGTAATAGTTGACGCCGCCGAGCAGGACGAGCGCAAGCCGCTCGCCTTCGCGTTCGATGACATCGACTATATCGCCCGTGAGCAAAGTCGACTCGCCCTCTCGCGGTGTTAATTCGATCAAGCAATCGTCGACATCCAGATCGTGGTACTCGAGCTGCGAAGCGACGGCGTACTGATCCGAAGGAAACGCGCCTTTCTCGATAATGATCTTGCATCGCTCGGCTCTCGGCCGATAGAACGAAACCATCATCAGGTGAAGATTTACGGTCAGCGAATTCATCACCACCGTTTCAATCGGCTTTGCTCCAATGATGCGGGACATCTGGTCTCTCAAAAATTCGTGATATGGAAGCCACGGATGTTGAGCACGGACATGGCCTTCGACGGCGAGGGTCTCCCAGTCCTTTAATTCTTGTTCGACGTATTCGCGAACGCTCTTCGGCTGAAGCCCAAGAGAGTTGCCCGTGAAGTAGATGAGGTCCGATGCGTCATCGTGTTTTGGAATGAAAAACTCTTCTCTAGAACCTTTCAGCGGATCGTGCGTATCCATTTCGCCGGCAAAGTCCGGCGACGCCTTAAATTCGAGAATTGATGTCTTCATCATTGTTGAATTGAATTTAATTGATAACTTGCGTTTTTGAAAGCGGGGCCGCTCTGGTCATGCAACCGTGGTCTTCTGAAGCGATAAAACATGCTCGGAGGCGTCATATTTACCGGGCGACAATTTCGCGTAACCATCGGAAGAAAACTTTCGTCACTCATACAGAAGGCAACTTCTTCAGTTATACAAAGGAGAAAGTAATCATGAAACAATTTATTCGGGTGGGTTCAGTTCTTAGTCTGCTCGTTTTACTGACAGCCATTGCTACGTTCGCCCAGTCGGGCTTCGGGACAGATGTAAATATTCCATTCGCCTTCAATGTCGGCGATCATTCTTACGAAGCTGGAAACTATATTGTGAAGTTCGAGCGCCGTGCGACGGGTGCTGCGACCCTTTCGATCCAGGATACGAAAACTGATGAACTTCAGACCGTGTTGTTAAATGCGGGAGGGGACTTCTCAAGCGCAGAGATCAAGCTGGTTTTCGACAAGGTCGAAGGACAGCGATACCTGACAAAAGTGCAGACCCCGGTGCGCACGTATGCGCTCGTCCGGACGAAGTCGGAAAGGGATTCGGCAAAGGTTCGAAGTGAAAAAGCCGGCCAGACCGGCGATGCGGCAAATCTGTTCTGATGGACAGTCGCAGTTTGTTTGTAGTTCGATAAAGGCCCGGCGTGATCCGGGCTTTTTATATTTCGAAATACTTTTTATCGAGATTCAACCAGTTCAATGCCGAACCGTGAAACAACACCGACTTGATCGCGTCGTCGTACGGCATTGCATCGATCATGCTGCCTGGTACGGACTCGCCGAGAGGAAACGGATAATCGCTGCCGAGTGCGATCTGGTTTGCGCCCACAAGCTTGATCAGATAATCGAGCGTCGCCGACTCATGGACCAGAGAATCGAAATAGATTTGGCGCAAATATTTGCGCGGGCTGTATGGGTTGTCGATCGCGCAAAGGTCCGGGCGTACATCAAATCCGTGATCGATTCGGCCGACCGTTGCGGGAAACGCTCCTCCGCCGTGAGCAAAGCAGATCCGAAGCCGTGGTAGTTTTTCGAGGACGCCGGAAAAGATCAAAGAGCAGATCGCACGCGAGACTTCAGCCGGCATTCCAACGAGCCACGGCAGCCAGTATTTCTGCATGGCGGCTTCGCCCATCATTTCCCATGGATGAACAAATATCGCCATGCCGAGTTCTTCACACGCCGCGAAAAAATCGAAGAATTGGGGCTCGCCCAAATTGAGTTGATTCACGTTTGTTCCGATCTGGACACCGGCGAGCCCGATCGACTTGCAGCGTCGCAACTCCTGGATTGCGAGATTCTTATCCTGCAGCGGCACGGTTCCGAGACCGACGAAGCGCAACGGGAAATCAGTAACGACATCCGCGATGTGATCGTTAAGAAACCTTGCAACTTCGAGCCCGTCCTGCGGTTTCGCCCAGTAGCTGAACATCACGGGCACCGTCGAGAGAACCTGTACAAGCACACCGAACTCGTCTATCTCCTCTATACGTTTCTCCGGGCTCCAACAATTCTCGTCGATGTCGCGGAAAGATTTTCCATCATCGCAAAGCATCCTCGCACAGCACGGTTTGTAATGATCGAGCGTGATGAAACCACCGTAA
>JBDTMK010000117.1:0-8349 GCA_039934315.1 Pyrinomonadaceae bacterium
TCCTTCTTGATCCGGTCAATCTCGGCGTTGATCTCTTTCTCGATATCGTCGAGCGATTTACCCGGGCGTGCTGTCGTCTGGATCTGGAACACACCGGCGATCTCGTTCGTGCCATTAAATGCACCGACCTGCTGAGCCATTTCCTTTCCGTAGATCAGATTGCTCTGCAGACGCGAGGTCCGGCCGGCCGAGAGAATATACCCGAGCAGATCGAGGGCCGGCTCATCCGCCGAATATTGCGGAACCGAATGCCAGACCATGTAGCGACGCGGGAGAGGTACCGAATCCTCAATCGTGGTGCGAATTTCTTTGTCGAGCTTCGGCATCGGATTATTCGGCCGGGTGATCTCAGCACCCTTCTCGATCGGGCCGAAATATTTTTCGACCCAGCCGCGTGCCTGCTTTTCATCGAAGTCGCCTGAGAGCACCAGCACCGTGTTGTTCGGCACGTAGTATCGGCGGAAGAAATTCTTTACGTCGTCGAGTGTCGCCGCCTGGAGATCCTCCATCGAACCGATCGTCGTCCAGTTGTAAGGATGGCCTTTCGGATACATGATCTCGCCGATCTTCTCGAAAGCCGTTCCATAGGGCTGGTTATCGACGCGCTGGCGGCGCTCGTTCTTTACGACATCGCGCTGGTTGTCGAGCTTCTCCTGCGTCATCGCTTCGATCAGCCCACCGAGGCGGTCGGCCTCAAGCATGATCGCGAGCTCGAGGAAATTAGACGGAACCGTTTCGTAATACCACGTGCGATCCTGGTTCGTCGTTCCGTTGATGCTCCCGCCGGCTTCCTGAAGCGGCGTGAAATAATCTGTGTTGTAGTTCTTCGATCCCTGAAACATCATGTGCTCGAAGAGATGGGCAAAACCGGTCCGTCCGGTCTCTTCGTTTTTCGAGCCGACGTGATACCAGGTGTTGACGGCGACAACCGGGGTCGACCTGTCTTCGTGAAGAACCACGCGAAGCCCGTTCTTCAACTGGTATTCCTTGATCTTTAACGGCGGCAGTTTGTCAGCAGCCTTTTGGGCGACCGCATTTGTAGATATGAGAGAAAGGGTCACCATAACGGCGGCAAATATCTCCTTGATTCGCATAAAACAAGAGCTCCTTTAATTTGTGAATGTGTGAGGCAAAGCAAGAATCACCCGTTTACGCATAAGGAACCACCCTCTTTGTATCAAGGGGGCATCCGCAAAGCCGGTGCGGGGCGATGCTCAACATCCAAAGGCGTATCGTACAAGATTCAAAAAGCTGTTACGGAGTTGTTCGCGATTAGGTTTCGCGCTTCGCCAGTGCCGGGACTTTTTCCTGTTTCGAAACGGGGACACCACCCGGCCGCTCGATCGTGATCGCGAAAACCTGAGGGTTCAGCGCCTTAACTTTCGCATCGATCGGAATAATGACTTCGCCATCCGAGTTAATATCGAACGTCCCGCCATCCACCGGCGTCTTCGGATCCTGATTTTCGGCGATGATCCAAAGCTGATAAGTTTCCTTGCTGGGATCGTTTTTCGGCAGTCCGGACAGACGCATATATCCCGCCTGTTTGGAGTCGCTCCAGACGACATCCCCGGTCGGCTTCAGATCGGCCATCTTTCCGGGTCCCCAGCTAGCCCGTGCAAGGTCGGGCGCGGTCTCCATCAGACGCTGTCGTTCCTGTGCGGGCGTAAGTTTTTCTACCGGTGTTGGTGTCGGCTTAGGCGCCTGAACGATCGTAGTTCCTTGTCGAGTGTAAAAAACGTTGAGCGCGAGGGCGACGCAGGCCGCTGCTGCAACTGCCCAGCCTAGCCAATCGAACATCGATCCACGCTTTGTAGGTTCTGAGGCGTACGCGATGGGAGGCGCGCTTGAAGCCGGGTGCTCCTCAAAGTAACGATTGGCCTCGGCCACAATACGCGACTGTAAATTAGCAGGCATGGGCTCGCTGGTATCCAAATGAGCCATGCTGATCGCCGCCACAGTTAACCCGAATGACTGAGATTGATCTACTCCGCCGAACTGAGTTTCCAATTCCGCAAGCTGCTTCTCTTCGTGTTCATCCAGGCCGGAGACCGCTTTTTTGCAAAGGAGGTCCAGCATGACTTCTTCAGTATTTTCGTTCATACAGACACCTCCTTCGTAGTTTCTGTCTTACCCAATCCTAAAATTTCCCTGGCCTGCAGGATCCCGCGGCGTGCGTGTGTTTTGACGGTGCCCAAAGGCATTCCTGTTGCGTCCGAAATCTCCTGATGCGAAAGGCCTTGCACTATCGAAAGCTGAAGCACTTGCCGCTGTTCCGGCCGAAGCAAGTTGAGCGCTTTAGCGGCCTCGTTCGCCTCGACCGATGTCTGCAAAGTTTGATCTGCGCGAGTTGCGGGTTCCGACAAAACGTCTTCAAGCGAATCGGGAGAAAGGCGTCGAGCCGAATAGCGAATGCGATCGATTATCCGACGTCGGGCGATCATTGCAACAAAAGTCGTCTCGGACGATTGCGACGCGTCGAATCGTCCCGCGTTTTTCCAGATATCGACAAAAACCTCCTGCACAACATCCTCGGCCTCGTCAGAATTTCTGAGCATCCGACGGGCCAGCGACCAAACGAGTCCGCCGTACGTCTTCAGGCAGTCCTGGACGGCAGTCGAGTCTCCGGTCGCAATTCTATTTAGGATAGCTTCAGCCACAGATAATCAAGGTTTCGATTCCGTTCTAAGCTATCGCACTTCAACCGCAAACACCAACTTGCTCACCCTTCGGCGTCAATTCTAAACAGGGCCAACCTCCGCTTAAGAGTTCGCTAAAGCCACTTGTTTGGTTTCAGATCAGCGGGTGAACCGCGAGGCGATGAAGATCCCCAGCATCGAAAAAGTGGTGAACGCAGAGATCAGACAGAACTGGCAAAAGGCGCCGATTACGTAACCCTGCAGGTAGAGGAGCCAGAGCGTGAATATGGACATCAGTACGACTTGGACTCCAAAAAGCATCCACGTCACCCGGTTACCGAATACGGCAAGAAGAGCGAGTGAGAAGGCTAGGAAGTAGCCGGCTGCGCCAAATGCCGCGAGCGGAATGCCGGCGATCTGCGCATACGAACTGGTCAGAACCGTTTCACATCCGGCGACGATCGTGCACGGCACAGGTTCTTCAGTCAGATGATGAACAGTCAGGTACGCCGCGTCCGCCAAACCCGCGAGTGCGACGATCGCGCCCAGGGCCGGCAGCTTAGCTATCGCGGAGCCTTCCGAAGGCGCGTCGTTTAGGACTACGTCGTTCATTTCGAATTTGCAGCTGTGTTACCTGCGGGCTTCGAATTCGCGCTGCCCGCACCATTCACTTGGCCGGTCGAGGACGCGGAAGACGGGGCCGGATTCGACGGGTTCTTCTGAAGCTCGGCATCGATGATCCGCCGCATGCCTGCAACATTCATCTCAGGGAAGGGGACCAATTCGCCGTTCACATAGACCGAAGGCGTTGACGATACATTGAGGCCCTTGCCGCGCTGCATGTCCTGATCAACGCGTGACTTCGCGCTTATCCCGGCAACGTCATTTTCCCACTGCTGAACGTTTAGGCCGATCTTCTGCGCATATTCCGACCAGATCTGCTTAGGATTTGCGCTCGGGCTTGACCAGGTCTGCTGATTCGTAAAGAGCTGGTCCTGCATCGCCCAAAACTTTCCCTGCATACCGGCAGCTTCCGCGGCGACGGCGGCGTCGTACGCCTTATCGTGCATAGCCAGCGGGAACTCTCGAAAAACGAACCTGATCTTGCTGCCGTACGTCGACTGGATCTCCTTCATTATCGGATGGGTCGTTCCGCATGTCGGACATTGGAAGTCGGCAAACTCCTCGACCGTAACCGACGCGGTCGGCGAGCCGAGCATGTTCGGCGGAGCCGCACCGACAGAAGCATTGATTTGTGGGGTGCGAGTTGCCGTCGACTTGACGGCATTAATATTCGTGTTGTTGCTGGTCGCTGCTTCTTTGGATTGCCTGTATAAAAAATAGGCTCCGCCGACGACACCGACAAGAACGAGCACGATTATAACGATCGGGATCGCAGAACTGTTTTTATTAGGTTCGTTTTTCATTTTCGATTTTCTTAAGTTATTTTACGGCTCGCAGTCGATTCTTGTTCGCCGGCATTTCAGTCAGGGACTCAAGAGATGTTTTTACGCGTTCGCGAATGCCTTCCGCGTCGAGGCCGTATTGTGCCAGCAAACCTTTCGGATCGCCATGGGTGACGATCTCATCGGCGACGCCCATTCGGACAAGCTTCACCTTGTCCTGCACTCCGTTTCCTTCTAGAAGCTCGAGGACGGCAGATCCGAAACCCCCGGCGAGATAAGCCTCTTCGACGGTGACGACGAGATCGAACTCGCGAGCTAGCCTCAGCATCGTTTCGGCATCGAGCGGTTTCACGAAGCGCGCGTTCACGACCGTAGCCTCGATGCCATCGGCTTTCAAAGATTCCGCAGCTTCGAGTGCAGGATTGACCATCGAGCCATACGCAACTATCGCGGCATCTTTGCCCTCGCGAAGGGTCTCTGCTTTTCCGATCTCGATCAGCTTCGGCGAATCAGAAATATCTACGCCGATCCCGCTGCCGCGAGGATATCGCAAAGCAGCCGGGCCGTCGTGTTCGATCGCCGTCAACAGCATGTCTCTCAGTTCCTTTTCATCTTTCGGAGCCATCAACACGATATTCGGGTAGCCGCGAAGATACGCGATATCGAGCAAGCCGTGGTGAGTCGGGCCGTCAGCCCCAACAATACCGGCGCGATCCATCGCGAATGTAACGTTCAGGTTTTGCAGGCAGACGTCATGGAGGAGTTGGTCGAATCCGCGCTGCAGAAATGTCGAGTAGATCGCAGCGACCGGTTTCAAACCTTCGCACGCCATACCGGCGCAGAACGTGACGGCGTGCTGCTCGGCGATGCCGACGTCGAATGCGCGCTCGGGGAATTTCTCGAGAACTTTATCGATGCCGGTGCCGTCGGGCATCGCGGCTGTCAGCGCGACGATCCGATCGTCCGCGGCCATCAGTTCGCACATGGTTTCCCCGAAGACGGCGGTGTATAAAGGCGGCGACACTTTGCTCGATTTGTAAGGCAGGCCGGTATTCGGATCGAACGGCCCGGTCGCGTGATACGCGTAGTAATTCTTTTCGGGATTAGGAAACCCTTTGCCTTTCGTGGTCAGTGCATGGACGATGACCGGGCCGTCGTCGACTTTCTTTGCTTCCTCGAGAGCACGAACCAGATTCGCCACATTATGACCGTCGACGTAGCCGATATATTTGAACCCGAGCTCGTTGACGAGCGCTCCGGGCAGAACCGCGGCAGCGATCGCGTCCTTGACCGACTTTGCCGCGCTGCGAAGATGACGGCCGATTCCCGGGACACTTCCGAGCGCGTCGCCGATCTCTTCTTTCAGGTGTTGGTAACTTTGCGCTTCTTTGATGCGATTCAGATATCCACTCAGGCTTCCGACCGCGGGTGCGATCGACATTCCATTGTCGTTAAGAATTACGATAAGACGCGATTTCAAATGTCCCGCTTGGTTGATCGCTTCCATGGCCATCCCGCCGGCGAGCGACGAATCTCCGATTAGAGCACAGACATGAAAGTCTTCGTTCTTTTTATCTCGAGCGACCGCCATCCCGAGAGCCGCCGAAAGGGAAGTGGACGCGTGGCCCGCACCGAACGTGTCGTACTCGGATTCGTCTCGGCGAAGGAATCCGCTCAGGCCGCCAAATTGTTTTATCGTGTGAAGCTGGTCCCGACGCCCGGTCAAGATCTTGTGTGCATATGCCTGATGCCCGACATCCCAGACCAGACGATCATTTGGCGTATCGAAAACGTAATGCATCGCGACGGCGAGCTCGACCGCGCCCAGAGAAGCACCGGTGTGGCCGCCGACTCGCGAGCATGTATCGATGATGAATTGACGAACCTCGTCGGCGACCTCCTGCAGGTCCTCGACTTTTAGATCGCGAAGATCCGCAGGCGAATTTATCTCGGATAAAAATCTCATAATGTACGACAAGCTTTCCAGCCTGTCGGTTCGATCAGTAACTGCGAGGACCTCTTAGATGGTTCAAGTCCAATCTCTTTTTTCGGGATCTCTGTGTACCGGTAACCAAAATCTCGCAAATAAGAAAGAACCACCAACACCACTGAACGCCATCGAATCCAAATCCGGAGCGGACTATTTCAAACCACGCATTTTACCAACGGACGATACCTAAATCCAACCAGCACGCTTAATTCAAGAAGAGGCGAGTCCCGTTTTGAGACCACACAATGAACGGTTTTGCTGTAATTCGCGTGTTTCGGGGTTTTGGCTTCTAACATTGAGAAGAAACCATGAAACATCAGGAGTAAACCAAACCAATCCAGATCACGAAGATTCAGAACTCGGTGATAACGGTGACGCCCAAAGAAGAAAACGTATTCATATTCACCAACTGTTCGCCTGCCTCCGACAGCGAGACGGTCTTTCCGATCAGCTTTTCCGGTTTCAGATTGCCGTCATTGATCATCTCGAACATCTCCGGGTACTTGTGCGCCTGCATGCCGTGACTACCGATGATCTCTAACTCGCGGCCGATAACAAGATCTATCGGAATAGGAGTGTGGTGCCTGCCGGGCTCCATGATCCCGATCTGAATGTGCTTCCCGCGTTTGCGTAAACAAGAGATCGAATCGAAAACGATTGCCGGAAGCCCCAATGCGTCGATAGATACATGGGCCCCGCCCTCTGTAAGACCTTTCACTGCGCTAGCGGCGTCAGAAGCATCGGCGGAATTAATTGTCGCGTCGGCACCGAGTGATTTTGCAAGCTCAAGCTTGTCGTCGGCGATGTCGACAGCTACGACGCGTGCGCTTAGGCCTTTCGCGATCATAATCGCGGAGAGTCCGACGCCCCCGCAGCCCCAAACGGCGACCCACTGTTCGGGTGCGACTCGGGCCTGATCTTTCACAGCGCGGAAAGATGTAATGAAGCGACAGCCGAGGCTCGATGCCGTGACAAAATCGATCTCATCCGGCAAACGGACGAGGTTCGCATCCGCGTAATCGATCGCGACGTACTCGGCGAAGGCTCCCCATGCTGTGAAGCCCGGCTGGAATTGTCGATCGCATACCTGCTGGTTTCCCGACCGGCATTGCGGACAATCACCACAGCCGCAAACAAATGGGACCGTCACCCTGTCACCGCGCTTATAGTTTCGGACGCCAGAGCCCACGTTCTCGACGACGCCTGCCAACTCGTGTCCCGGAACATGCGGGAGAAGAATGTCGGGATCGTTGCCCATCCAGCCGTGCCAATCGCTCCGGCAGATCCCGCATGCCTTTACTTCGATGACTGCTCCATCCGGTTTGCATACCGGGTCGGGAACATTCCGAACTGTTAGCGGTTGCTCGAAATGGTCGTAGACAGCTGCTCTCATCGTTACCGAATTATACCGTGTTGGGGCTGTTAACCGGGGGGTAAGACGGATAGCACCGATCCAGGCCGTATCAGAAGCCCAGGTTTCAGCCGTATCAGCCCAACTTCGTATTAATCATGCAATTTGCGTTATCTGCGGTTAGCAGCCTTGGGTACATAACGTCCGTGCTTACATTTCTTTACAGGCCGGCCTGAAATACTTTCGGCTAAACCGGTGAAGGCGGCGTCAAAATACACGAAAGCGAAAGCTGGACTACTAATATTTCATGAGGTACAAAATGTCATTAAAAAGTAAGATTTCTTCCGCAATTACACTTGCCTTCGCGGTAGCTGCTTTCGCGACCTTCACTGTCGCCCAGGACGCTGCTAAAACGCAGGACGACAGCAACCAGAAAATGGAGCACCGCGGCGGTCATCGTGGAATGCGCGGCGACAAAGCCGGCCGGCACGGCGGCATGCGTGGTGGGATGTTCGGTCTTCGCGGTATCGAGCTGACCGACGCACAAAAAGAGCAGGTCCGTCAGATCCACGAAGCAAACAAGCCGAGCGAATCGCAGATGGCGGAGATGAAGGCTTTCCGCGAAGCTCATAAGGACGGCGGCGAGATCACTGACGCACAGCGGGAACAGATGAAGGCTTTCCGTGAGCAGATGCGTTCAAAGAAAGAATCAGTTCGTGCGCAAGTCCTTGCCATCCTGACACCCGAACAGCGTCAGCAGCTCGAAGCTAATAAAGCTGAGCATCAAAAACGCCGTGAAGAGTTTCGCCAGAATCGCCAGGAGCGCAAGATCGAACGCGACGCGGCAAAGCCCACGGACAATAACTAGTTTCGTTCGACGTGCCTCAGCTCGTCGATTTGCCAAAACCAAAGAGGCCGTCTAGAAACTAGATTTCTGGCGGCCTCTTTTTTTCATTTCTGTTT
>JBDTMK010000118.1:0-8347 GCA_039934315.1 Pyrinomonadaceae bacterium
CTAAGTCGCTTGAGCTTGAGCCTGACTCGGTCGCATCGAAACGCGGCCTCGCAGAAATGAAACGCGCGCTCGGAAAGTCCAACGAGGCAGTTGCTCTCTATCGCGAACTCCTGGCAAAGAACGAAGCAGACCGGCAGTCACAGACCGGCATGATCCTCGCGCTCTTCGACGCGGGTAAACAAACCGCTGCTGAAGCAGAGATGGCCGCGTCCCTCGAGAAGACGCCCGGTAACGTCGTCCTTCTCGCGGGCGCCGCATACTGGTACGCCGCAAAGGGTCAGAGTGCAAAGGCTATTGAATACGCCGAGAAAGCTATTGCCCGTGAACCGCGATATATCTGGTCACATATTGCACTCGCTCGAGGGCTGATGAGCCAGAACAAACCTGTCGAGGCGGAGCAGGCACTAGTGAAAGCTCGGGCCTACGGAAATTTCCCGACACTTGAATACGAGCTGGCGTCTACGCGGAATGCTGCGGGATTCTTTCGCGAAGCCGGCGAGGACCTCGAAAAACAATTCGTCGTTACAAGCAGAGGCAATATCAAAACAAGTCTTGGCGGACGCGTGTCGCGAGAGGAGAAGAGCCTGGCCGATCTTGTGGGCTTTGAACGAAAGGCAAGCATCTTTACCCCTGTAGCGGCAGATACGGCGGGCAATGCCGAAACGTTGAAAGCCTTGTTGATATTCAACCAAAAACTTCAGGCCGGTCAGCCGGATGAGTCCGAAGTCGCTGCGGCGGCAGAAGCGTTCGCGGGCGGTGCGGACAAGATGAGACTTCATCGCCAGGTCTACGCTGCGTCGATGCTTTTGCAAAAACACATCGCAGCTAACAAGGCTCTTGAATTGGCTAAAGCAGCAACGGGTAATACCGACGCGGCACTTGAGGTTCCAAATCCGCGTGCCGCCGTGATGGCGAGTGAGTTATACGAGGCCCGCGCGACCGCATTTAGGCGCAAGGAGTTTCTGCTTGTTCCCGAGGTGCCGCCGCAAACCCTTTCGGCAATTCTGCGGGGGCGGATCGAGGAGATCGCCGGATGGGCCTTCTACCAGCAAAACAATTTTCCGGAGGCGATCCTTCACCTCCGTCGCTCGATAAGTGTCATGCCCGGCAAGAGCTCCTGGTGGCGTTCGAGTATGTGGCGGCTCGGAGCGGCGCTCGCCGCGGACGGGAAAGATGCCGAGGCTCTCACCTTTTATGTCGAGAGCTATAAAACTGACAAGCCCGATTACGCAAAGTACTCGGTTGTTGAGGCGCTCTACAAAAAATTAAACGGCAACACGGACGGCCTTGAGGCGATGATCGGCCACGACCGGGTAGCACTTACGCCGGGCATTCAGGAGGTTAGGCCGAACCCGACGCCGGCGGCAACTCCGGATGTGTCTTCGGCGAATGTACCAACCGGCGTGCTGACTGATACCTTCACGCGTGCTCCGGCCGCCGCCCCGGTACCGGCGGCAGATCAAGAAGAAACCTCGCCTGTGAAGACGGAAGAAATTTTGCGATCGGGAACACCGGCGAGCGACAAATTGCCGGATCCGAAGAGTGACATTCCGCTCAAACCCAAAACGGAACCCGTTGTAATCGATCCGCCGTCGAAACCCGTTGAAGACCCTCCGGCAGCTATCAAGGAAACCGCGAAACCGAAGATCGAATCAAAATCTCCCGAGACAAAACCGGAACCCAGCCGTCCCGAAAAAGATCGCGTCGTTCGTGAAGACAAACAACAAACCGACAAAGCGGCTCAAAACTTATCGGCCAAGAGTGCGAAGGCGGCTGACAGCAAGTCGCTCTTTGAACCGATCATCATCACGATTCCAAAAAGTCGCCCAGCCAAAGTCTCGACCAGCTCCGCGAAGAACGAAACAAAAGATCCTGCCGATCCCGACAGGAAACCGAGCGTCGAAGTGGAGACAGCCGGTGCGGAACGGCAACGCGTTATCGAGGGGCCGGAGGTAATTCCCAACGAAGCCCCGCCTTGCACGGTCGGCGTTAGTCAGGAAAATATGTCGTTGATAAATGGCGGAGGAAGCGTTGGAATACTGGTTAGCGTTGACGCTCCGGGCAATATTAAAACACTGAAAGGAACTTCGAGCAGTCCTAAGGATATCGAACTAACACTGGAGCCCGAGATCGGTGGGATCAGCGACCGCCGCTTCTACGTTATCAAGTCAGTCAGTTCCGCGGTGGGCGTGTATCAAGTAACGTTTGCGACCGAATGCGGCAGAAAGGAAGTCATCGTCACCGTCCGCTAAGCCTTACGCGATCGCTTTGTCGAATCGTACTCGCCCGCCAGCACCACCAGTAACAAAAAGAAAAATGCATTCGCCGGTGTGCGAAGCGGAAAGTCGAAGAAGCTGTGAATGAGAATTCCAAAGCAGCCCGCCAGAGCTCCTATCGAAATACTCCGACCTAAATCGCTCGTTCGTCGGCTTATCGCGGCGATTCCCTTCCTGATAAAAATAAATACAAACGCGACGACGCAGCTCAGACTGACGATCCCGCCGTCCGCCAGAATTTGCAAATAATCGTTATGAGCTTGCTCGACACGGAATTGGCCATTCCATGTGTCGTAGCGGGGAAAAGCGACACCGAAAGCGTCAAGGCCCGCCCCGAGGATCGGATTCGCTAAAAATATTTGCCACGCGACACGCCAGAAATGCCCGCGGCCGCTGGTCACGTCAGACTGGTCCTGGGCCATGCCTATCAAGCGATGGACCGACGCCTCTCCACCAAGAAAAAGCACGCTGCCGAGCACTAGCAGCACGAGCCCGCCGGCCGCGGTCATGATCGCTAGATTTCGCCTGCTGCGGCTGCGCGAATCTTGTTCCTCGCGCGCGATCGAATCGGCGTGCCAGGTGAAGCTGGCGACCGCGGTAAGTGCGATGACACCGAGGTAGCTTATTAAGCCGCCCCGCGAACCGGTAAAAATGATCGCCATCCCCATGATGCCGGCCGCGAGTCCGAGCATTATCTTGCGCTCCCGCGCGATCCCGCCGCCGAAAAGCAATCCCAGTGCGACGCCCGACGTCATCTCCATCAGTGCCGCGAAGTGGTGCTGATTAACAAAGGGGCCAAATGAAATTGCTTGCGGCGTCGCTCGAAGGCCATAGATAGTTTCGGGTGTCGAGAGCCGCTGCAGGATGCCGAAAAATGCTATTAAAGTTCCGAACGTGACGACGATAGCGGCGATCCTGTTTTGCCGCTTACCGCCGGGAACGTACACGAGCGCGGCGGCGAAGAATACAAAGCAGATCACGAGCCGGATCAAGAAAAAGCGCGTCGCATACGGGTCCATCGAAAGCGTGTGCGCAAGAGGCGCGTTAACGACCGCGGCACTCTCGTGGGAACCGAATGGCAACAGCTGTACGCAGCCGATCGCAAGTAATGCGATGATCGGCAGCTGTATGGCATTTGTGCTGTACCGAAACTCGCCTGCGAATCCCGCATCGATCAGCCAGAGCAGCGCGATTATCGCGACCAGGATAGAGAGAAGGCCGATCGACCACGAATCGACGGCGCCATAAGCAACGGTCGCGGCCAGCGGGACCGCGCATATCAGGATCACGATCGCCGTCGCGATCCGCGATCTCTCGTGCTCGCCGGTATGGGTTCCTGTCATCGGCTACCTGCTTTTCGCAAAGAGATGTCGTCGAATCCGATGCTTCCCGTCACCGGGCAAATTTGGCCGCAGTTGTCGCGAATCAATCGCAGGATAATTCCATCGGCGGCCGGAGAAGACGTGAACTTCAAGAGGAGCGGAGACCAGTTAGCCTTGTTTGCGATCGCATCGGACACCGCGATCCGCTTGCCGTCGACCGCATCGACGACCTCCCATTTGAAAGAAGCATTCGTTTTGACGTCGGCCTGGTAAAAGATCTCAAGCTCGTAGGGCGTGTTGGGCTGGACGGCAACCAGCTGCGAGATTGCGCGGAATTCTTTCCCGTCGTTTGAATTGAAGACGATCAGCAGGCTATTGCTGCCGCCGTGCTTTTGCCCGGTGGTTAGAACGATCTGCGGCTGCAGTCCGGGTGCGATCGTCCATTCGAAAGGGCCCGAGCCGGTCGGCTTCACCGCCATTTCGAATCCGCCGTTAGTAACCTGCTCAGATATTGATTCGCCGTTTTCGTCGAGCCCCGCTGAGACATCGATCGCGGATCGAAATCGTTTTTCGCCGAGCAGAGCACCAACCAGCATCGTGCCGGTTTCCCTCAGCGTCGTTCGCCGTTCCGCGGGCGGAATGCCCTTCCACAATTCCACCGCGTCGTCGAGGAGCTTCTCGCGCACGAGCAATGCCGTGAGCGCCGCATCAAGCTGGATCGATCCTCCTCCGAACCGACGGATCATGGTGATATCGCGATCAAAAAATTGCCAGGCCGTTACCGCGGCAGGATTCGCGAACGCCACAGGGTCGCCTGTCACGGCCTTCTGGATCTCAGCAAACGCTTCGTCCACGCGGCCCTGTCGAAGCAAAGCATTTCCGAGTGCCCACTGGACGCGTGCGTAATTCGGCGCAAGATCAAGTGCTCGCCGCAAAGCACGCTCGGCCCCTTCAGTGTCACCGCTGCGCTCGCGGGCCCGTCCGAGATCGAGCCAATATAAATAATTTTCAGGTGCGAGACCGGTTGCTATTTCCAGCTCATTGAGCGATTTCTGGATGTCGCCTTGCTCAAAACTTTTCTCGAGAAGAACGGCGGCGGAATAATGTGTTTGAGGATCGTCGGGCGCCAGTCCGGTAACAAACTCGGCGACGTCCGCATCTTCGGCCCGAACTGCAGCGGAGCTCGCCATGCCCCATTTTGTGAATGACCAGGATGCAAAAATGCACAGGCCGCCGACTGCAGCGAGGATTGCCTTTTTCCAGGCGGTATCGATTTTCAGGGATTTCGTCGGCACTGGTGGGCTATTCAAAATCGACCGGCTCTATCTTCATCTGCGCTCGTTTTAATTCGATGTCCTCTGCCCTGCACAGCTCACGCAGCTGCGTGAGTGCGTCACTCGATATTTTTTCGGACGAGATAAGAATCTCCTGAATTGACCGGTCGCGGCAAATGTCGACGAGCGAACCGTTCGTTTCGAACACCTGCAGTCCGTTTATGACCTTGCCTTTCTTTAGCTCGTCGTCGTCGATGAAGCCCACCGGCTGATAGTTCCAGCTGGCATTATTTCGCAGCTCGCGGAGCACCATCTCGCCGCCGTCACCGGCGCCGTATATAAGTACCCGGCGGCCGTCATTCACCGAGGCGTTCGGCAGAAATTCGCGTATCAATCGAAACGCCATGCGGCTCGCGACAAGAACGGAAAGAAGAATGATGGCGTCAAGGACAAAAACTTTTCGCGAAAAGTTCTCGAACCGGTATATCAATAGAACGGCCACGATACTCAGTACCGAGCCGATGACGACTCCTTTCGTAAACGTGATCAGGTCAACGATGCTGGTATATCGCCAGATCCCGCGGTATACACCGACAGCCAGAAACGCAAAAAGTTTTAGGATCACCAGGAGCGGAGCCGTCTTGATAAACAGATTCCAGTTGCTGGTATTCTCTACCGGGCCGTACAGCAAACTGTACGCCGCGTAATACGAGAACGTTATCAAAAAGGCGTCGAGGAAAACTTCAAAAATACGGCGCTTGTGAGAAACGTTGACCAGGAAAGCAAAGGCCGCATTGTTTTGCGTTGCGAGTTCCTCCTCGCGCTCTTCGTAAACCTTGACCTTCGATAGATAAACACCGATGATCGCGAGCACGACCGTGAAGATCCCAATTAGAGCGAGGCTCTGTATCGTACCCATCCGGGACACGAACATCGACATCAGTCCGGCGCAGATGGCAAAGCCATAGATCATCAGAACCGCCGCGCGCTCCGATAGCCCAAGCGCAACCAGCCGGTGCGACGTATGGTCGCGTCCCCCTTGAGACGCTTTCCGTCCCCAGAGCTTTCTGATGACAGTGACCAGCGTTGTGTCGAAGATCGGCACGAAGAGGATCAGAACCGGGACGGCGAGAATAGAGAATATGCCGCGTGAGCGGCCGCCGGCTTGTCCCATCAACACGGAGCTTGCGAGGAGGAATCCGACGAACATCGAGCCGCAGTCGCCCATGAAGATCGAAGCCGGATTAAAATTGAATACGAGAAACCCAAGCAGCGCGCCGATAAAGATAGAGACCAGAAGCAGCTCGTTAACCTGGCCGTTCAATGCAAATTCGACAGCGAGCGATACGGACGCGATCACCGAGATTCCGGCCGCCAGGCCGTCCATGTTGTCGAGCAGATTTATCGCGTTGGTTATTCCGATCAGCCAGAAGACAGTGATCCAGATATCAAGAAGCTCGTAACCCGTGATCGGAAGCTTCGGCCCTAAGCCGACAACCATTGTTGCCCCGATCAGCTGACCGAAAAGTTTTTGATACGGCTTAATGTTGAGGATGTCGTCGAAAAGGCCGACAAGAAAAAGAAAGGAGCTCGCCGCGATGATGATGAGTGATTCGGTGCTTTTCGGTACGAAGAGCGCGTACGCGGTAACCGTCGTCAGGAATATCGCGACCCCGCCCATCATGGCCGTGGGACGTTTGTGCCATCGGTCGCTTTTCGGTTTTGCTACAAATCCCTTCCGGCCGGCGACCTCGCGGACCACGTAAGTAAGCATGATGGCAAACACCAGGCTTATCGCACCTACGGCAAACGGATTGTGGAGAATCTGCGTCATGAAAATCTCAATGTCTTATTTATCGCGCTATCAGGGTTCGGTAAAGCTTGGCAATATCTCCGACCAGCCTGTCCTTCGAGTACTCGGCCTCGACAAATTCACGGCCTTTTTTCGCGAGACTTTCCCGTAATCTTTCATTTTCAGCCAAATAAATCAAGCCTCTCGCGTATTCGTCCGGCGACCTGCTCTCGACGCCGACACCTCTTTCACAGATTCGAAAATCGCCTCTTTCTTCGACAATGCCACCCAAAAGATCACGCACGCCGCCGACGATCGTCGAGATCACCGGCCGGCTCGCCGCCATCGCCTCGATCAGCGACAAAGGTGTGCCTTCGTTGAGGGACGTTAATGCGACGACGTCCAGGCCGGCATAGACAGATTCGATATCCGTGCGGTTACCGAGAAACAGGGTCGAATCCCCGATTCCCAAACTTCGCGCTTCCTCTTCAAGCCTGGCCCGCAAATGTCCTTCGCCGATGACCGCAAATCTCAGACTGCTCGATGGATCGATTTCGCGAACCGCGGCCGCCACCTGTATATACATCGCAACATCTTTTATTTCTGTAAGGCGTCCGACAAAACCGACGAGAAGTTCGTCGCGAGCTATTCCCAAACCTCGACGAAAACTTTCCCGTTTCTCTCCTGATGCCGAAAACGCATCGAGATCGATCCCAAGCGGAATTACTTCAAACTGATCGCGGCGGCCAATGCCAACATCTTCGTGTATCTCGTGAAACTGCTGCGGCGATATGACGATTATCTTGTCCGTCGCCCAACGCGCAAGCAGTCGCTCGATCGTTATAAAAACGCGGGTTTTCAGTTTGCCGTAGTAGCTGTGAAAGACGTGGCCGTGAAACGTGTGAACGACGCGGACCTTTCGAGCGCCGGGTGTCAGCAGTTTGTAGAGCAAAGCCGCGCTCCGGCCGACCGTCCCGGCCTTCGCGGTATGAGTGTGAATGATGTCGGGTTTTAGCCGGCGAATCTCGCGAAAGATCTTGTACAACGAGATGACGTCCTTCGGTGAAAGCTCGCGACTCATCTCTTCGATAAACACCGGCTGAATGCCGTGTTCCTCGGCGACATAGTTCATGCTCTCCTCGCCCTTGGGTACGGTCCCGGCGATAAGAACCGACTGAAATTCTTCGTCGTTCAGCCGTTCGGTCAGCCACACCACATGGCGCGCCGGCCCACCTACGTTGAGACGCGCGATGATGCGAAGGATCTTCATTATTTATGGTGATGAGTGATGGGTGATAGGCGAAAGAGAATTCCGACTTGTGAGCTTTCACTCATCACCTATCACTCATCACATCTTGTAGATCGTATCCGGATCGTCTTCGTGTCTGATCTCGTCGATCGGTTCACGTTTGCCCTCGCCCATATACAAACGGTTCGGGCAATTTACGACCATCCCGTCGATATCGCCAATGTTCTTGTATCCGTGTACGACGCCCTTTGGTACGACGACGGCTTTCGGATTATCGACACCGACTAAAAGTGACATCATGTGATTGAAGGTCGGCGAGTCGGACCTGTTGTCCCAAAGCCGAATGTTGAAAGTTGACGGCCCGATGAAACAGAAAAGATCCGCCTGGTCGACGTGTTCATGCGGCCCGCGTTGGACCCCCGGTTTAGTAAAAG
>JBDTMK010000119.1:0-8339 GCA_039934315.1 Pyrinomonadaceae bacterium
CCTGCGACTTCGCAAGATTTACGAGCCCGTCCCAATCTTCGGCGTCGAGCAGGTCGCGCATCTTCTTTGAGCCTGATGCGTTTACGCGCTCGCCGACGATAAGGAACGACGCATCCTGCGTATAGGGTTGTTGGAAATAGATCGATGCAGCCGAGGGAATAAGTTTCGCGTCGCGCCGTTTTGGAGAAAGTCCGCCGACACGTTCGATGACCAGCTTCAAATGTTCGGGAGATGTTCCGCAACACCCGCCCACGATATTCGCGCCAAAATCTTTTGCGAAGTGCTCGACCTGCGACGCAAAACTTTCGGGAGTTTCGTCGTAGTGCTGTTTGCCGTCCTTGACTTCGGGAAGACCGGCGTTCGGCAAGACAGAAACCGGCAGCGGCGAATTCTCGCAAAGATAACGAAAGCTGTCCGCCATCTGCTTCGGGCCCGTGCCGCAGTTCATTCCGATGACGTCGATCGGAAACGGCTCGAGCGCCGTCAGTGCAGCTCCGATCTCGGTGCCGTTGAGCATCGTCCCAAACGTTTCGATCGTGACCTGCGCGATTACCGGGATCCTCACCTTCTGTTTTTCAAAGAATTCGAAGATCGCCGCAAGCGCCGCTTTTGTCTGCAGCAGGTCCTGACATGTCTCGACGATAAACAAGTCGCTGCCGCCGTCGAATAAACCGCGCACCTGTTCGCGGTAAGCGTCCTTGAGATCACGATAAGTTATGTGTCCGAGTGTGGGAAGTTTCGTCCCGGGCCCGATCGAACCCGCGACGAACCGCGGTTTGTCGGGTGTCGAATAATCACTCGCAATTCTTTTCGCAAGCTCGGCCGCTTTAAGATTTACATCGTAAGTCTTATCCGCGATGCCGAACTCGACAAGTACGACTTCACTTCCACCAAAGCTGTTCGTCTCGATCACGTCACATCCGACGTCGAGAAAATCCGTATGCACTTTCGCGATCGCGTCGGGCCGTGTGTACAGTAAGTTCTCCGAACAGTTCTCGAAGTTCGGCCCGCCCCAATCATCAATAGTCAGATTGAGCGCTTGAAGATTACTCCCCATCGCACCGTCGAAGACGATGATCTTTTCTTTAAGTAGGTCTAAAAATACTGACATATTATGCATTTTAGATTTTGGAATTTTGATTCCGATCCGGACTGCGCCGCCCGCTTTCGAGCAATCCAAAATCCAAAATCCAAAATCTAAAATCCAAAATGGAAAGACTCCATGCTAAACAGCACAGAGTCTTTTCTAAAATTAAGCTCTTTGCTATTTAGCCGTTTCTTTTACGTGGCCGCAAGTCGCAATAACTCACCACGCTGAAATGAAAGTGTAGAACTTTCACGATTTGTGGTCAACCGACTGCTCGATATGACAGGTTGCGATAATTGTTTTGCTTCGGCAGTTCTAACGGCTTCGGGTACCCACGCCCTTTAGGCGTGGTCCGTAGTAGCGAAAACGTGAGCCCGTTTTAACGGGCTTGCCTCTTTAAGTAAAAACGCCCTAACCAAACTTTGATAGGCCGTCCACATGCTAAAGCACGTGGCTATGCTCGAACAAGAAAACCCCTGTCGACAAAAACCCTTTTCGAACTGCAGCTGCTAGGAGAGAAATCAAAGCTCTGCCGACTCGACATAAAAATTGCGATCAACCTCAAACGTCTTGATGTCCTCGCTATTGGTCATCGTCTGCATCGATTCCGTCGGCGTGAGCGAAACCGTCTTCCCGTTTATCGCTACTCTGATCGGCATCGCAAATCCAGAAACGACTTTATCGTATTTGAACGACAACTTGTTTCCCTGTTTCTTGTATTGCAGCAAAGGAATCTGCGTTCCCCTCAGGTACTGATCGAAGACCTTGCTCAGATCCAACCCGGCCTTCTGGGAGATGTACGACTCGACTTGCTGCGTCGTCACCTCCTGGTGCCAGAAATCTTTGTTCAGACCCATCAATATCGCCCTCCACTTTTCATCATCGTTGACGATCTGACGTATCGTGTGAAGCAAGTTGCCGCCTTTGTAATACATGTCGCCGGAGCCTTCGCGGTTGGCCCCGTAGGTGCCGATGATCGGAGTCTCGTTCGCAATGTTCTTGCGACTGCCTATCACGTAATCCGCCCCGGCTTCTTTACCCCAATAATATTCGACGAATAGATTTTCAGAGTAGTTTGTGAAGCCTTCGTGGATCCACATGTCCGCCGCGTCCTTCATCGAGATGTTATTGCCGAACCACTCGTGGCCGGATTCATGCACGATGATGAAGTCGAACTTGTAGCCGATCCCCGTAAAGCTGACATCGCGCTCGCGGTAACCGTTGCGGAAGTAATTGCCGTACGTGACCGAGCTCTGATGCTCCATTCCCGGATACGAGACTGTCACCAGCTTGTAGCCGTCCTCATAGAAAGGATATTTGCCGAACCAATGTTCGAATGCTTTCAACATCCGCGGCACTTCTTTGAAAGTCTTCATCGCCGCTTCTTTCTGATGCGGCAATACCCAGTAGTTGATATCGAGCTTACCGCCCACCCCCTCGTACGTTTCAGACCAGTTGACATAGTTGCCGATGTTCGCATTCACACCGTAGTTATTGATCGGATTTATGACTTTCCAGTGATAGGTTTTGGTCTTGCCCGCAACATCGTGATCCGTCTTTTCGAGACGGCCGTTGGACACGGCGACAAGATCCTCCGGAACGCTGATCGCTGTATTCATTCCAAGGTCCGGTTCGTCATAGCCTATGTCCTTGTTCGGCCACCAGATGCTCGCGCCAATGCCCTCACACGTCGTATTGATGAACCAGTTTCCAACATCGTCGCGTCCCCACGAAACCCCGCCGTCCCAGGGCGGATTCGCGGCCGCCTTAGGATTGCCTTCGTAAAATATCTGGATCTTGTCCTCGACGCCCTGGGCGAGTTCCTTGTCGAACATGACCCAATAGACGCTTCCCTCGCGCTCGTATTTCAGCTCGCTGCCCGCGTGCGCGATCCTGGTGATTTTCAGAGGTTCCTGAAGATCGATCTGCATTCGGCCGCCGCGTTTGAGCGCCTTGAACGTGATCACGTTCGAGCCTTTTATAGATCTCGTCGCGGGCATGAATTGAACCGCAAGATCGTAATGAAGCACGTCCCACCACTCACGCTCGGGTGTGATCGTTCCACGGAGCGTCTCTTGCCGGGTGATGGGGGTCGTTTGCGCTTGGGCGAAACCGGCCGCCAACCATAGACCGCACATACTGAGCAAGAAGAACAGGCAGGCACGCCCCACCGTTCGGCAATGGCAGGATCGTCCGGATAAAAGCGAGATAAAGTTAGTCATGGTTTTCGGTTTGAAGGCCTGATTGAATCACGGAATCATCTTACCAAAAAAGAAACGTGGGCCGCGCCCGGTGCGCGACCCACGCTCAATTGTTTTCCGTAGCGACTACGGCTTTCCTACCGCAGCTTTGAAACGCGTTTCATACCCGGCCAGGAAATTCAGAGTTCCCGGCTGGTCCTTATACTTCGCCTTCGCCAGATCGAATGCTTCCTGCCCGCGCGGGTCGGCGATCTTGATCAGGGCCTTCATGCCGTTAATGATTCCCTGGAAGTTCCTCGCGTCGAGAGCCTTTTTGAATTCCTCGAAAATAAGCGGGTAAGCTCGCGTCTCTCCTTTCCCTGTCGTCCCCACGACTGCCAGCGCATTCAGTCGGATGTCTCGTGAAATCGATTGATCCGTCGCGATCCTGTAGCCAGTCTCGAACCCGCGCTTATCCCCAAGTTCCGCCAGGCCGTTCAAGCCGGCGATCATCACACGTCCCTTCCAGGATTTCGTCATTGTCAGCTTCGTTAATGCATCAAGCGCACGAAGATCCTTAACTCGCCCGAGAGCTGCTGCCGCTTGATCAATAACTTCATAGCTCTGATCATCGAGCGCCGGAACGAAAATGTCCGCGTACTTTTTGTCCTGCGTTTCGCTGAGCAGCTCGATAGCTTCACCGCGAATGATCGACTTCGGATCTTTCGTTAATCTAATGAGGGTCTTTTCGACTGCACCGTCCAACTTGAACGCCGCCCGTTCCTGCCCGGCTTTTGGATCCGGTGAATAGAGATTCGCGATGACCGAAAGCGCCGCGAGACGGATGCGCCAGAACGGATCTTTTTCTGAGGACGTCGCAAGCGCCGCAATGATACGATCTCGGTCGCCCGCGTTAGCGGCTTTCGCTTCCAACCCGCTCATTGCCCAGCGGCGTCCAAGCACATCTTTGTCGTTAGCCATCTGATAGAGCAGATCGTCGACCGACTTCTCGAACTTCATCTCCTTGAGCAGAGTGCTTTCGTAATCCCAGTTCACGAGTTTTGGTTTAGCACCGACGGTGAAAGTGAATACGTTTTCCGCTTTCGGTTCGAGCCAAACGCGCTCGATCTTGGTGTCGATCTCAACATCGACAAAACTCTGGAAAAATTCAGTCTGCGGATAACCGTTCGTTGGGTCGATCTTTTGCATCTGCTTGACGTTCAGCGTCAGCTGCTTTTTCGCATCGTCGTAACTCTGCGTAACTTCGAAGATCGGATGACCCATTTTGTAAAGCCACTGGTCGAAGAACCAGTCCATCGATTGACCCGATGCTTCTTCAACCGCGATTCGCAGATCTTCAGTCGATACCGGCTGATGTGCGTTGGCCGTCAGGTAATGGTTCAACGATTTGAAGAACAACTTATCGCCGAGGTGCTTGCGAAGCATGTGCAGCACCGATCCGCCGCCGGGATACGCGTAGTTGTCGAAGAGCGCATCCTTATCCGCATAGTATTTCGTGACGATCGGCCGGCGCTGGCCGTTGTTCCATGAACCGATAACCTGATCGTGATTGCCTCGAATATCCGCATAAAGAAACTCCTCATGCCCTTTCAGCTTCTCCGTCCACATCCCCTGCAGGTACGTCGCAAAGCTTTCGTTGAGCCAGATCTGGCCCCAGTCGCGGCATGTCACGTAATCGCCAAACCATTGATGAGCAAGCTCATGCGATTGCAGACTTTCGCTGTCGGTATCGAGCAGCTCTCGCTCGTCATGGATCATCTCCTCGATCTGCGTCGTCGCTGAAATATTTTCCATCCCGCCGCCGAAGTCTTCGACAAAAGCTTGCGAGTATTTGGCGTAAGGATATTTAACTCCCGTGATCTCGCCAAAGAATTTAATAGTCGCCGGCAGATTCTTCACGGTCGCTGCAACTTCCTTCGTCTCATCCGGGTAACCGTAGTTGTAAACCGGAATCCCGTCCGCGTTCTGCTCGACAGGTTTTGTGTCCGAGACCACGATGGATGTCAGGTAATTCGAGTACGGCTGGTCCATTTTCCAATCGAAAGTTCGGGTCCCATCGGGATTGTCTTTTGTACTGACAAGCTTTCCGTTAGAAACAACGAAGAAAGGCTTCTCGACCGTTGCCCTTAGCTCCGAAGTGCGAAAGTCGTTCGGGCTGTCGTACGACGGAAACCAGTATCGATTGAACTCGCTCTCGCCCTGCGACCAAATCTGCTTGGGCTTGTTGGGCTCGTCGGAGGCGGGAACGATAAATCGCAGGCCGCGGCCAAAGTTTCCGATCGCCGTATCGCCTTCCGCCTTATTAACATAGTTCGTCGCGTAGTCGACTTTGACGGTCGCGTCTTCGCCGCTTCTATAGATCCGATCAAGCGTTATCTCGAGATTGTCGTTATCGCCTCCGCCCTTGTAATTAAATTTTAGCGGTTTGCCGTCGGACGTCGTCACCGAGTTGATCGACATCGACGCCGCATCGAGAGTGATGGTATCCGTATCGTTGAACGGAGCGAGCGTGATCGTCGAAACACCCAGAGCCTGCTGCTTCGCCCAGTCGAATCGCAAATCGATAAGGATATGTTTGACGTCGATCTTCCTGCTCCGGATCCAATTAACGGGCGGAAGCTTTGCATCGTCCGGTAACAGATCAAGCGGTCCCGGCATCGGCCGAGCTTGTGCGATAGATGAAAAAAGCAGTGTGCCGGCGAACAAAAGCGTCACAAGCCGACCGCCAAGATTATTCTGATTCATACGTTTCTCGAGAGCCTTGAAGGTCTTTCTACTAATTAACAAGTGCATTTTTACGGCGCGACGGTTTGATTGTTTCACAAAATAAAAGTCGCCGGCCGTCAATGTGACGACAGGCGACCAAAGTGATCCTAACGGTTCTCTATCTGTTTTTAATGTAATTGAATGCCATCGACGCGATGTCGTCCATCGAGCTACCGTCGCCATCGCTGTCTAGCATGTTGGACGCCATGTCCATCATAGAATTTCCCGATGACTGCGGTGCCGCCGCCGCTTGCTGTCCGCCGAGCAGTCCGCCAAGCAATCCGCCGAGCCCATCCGCGCCAACGCCCTGCTGTTGTTTTTGACGGCCGAGATATCCCATCACTATCGGGGCAAGCATCATAATGATCTGTGCGACCTGACCGGCACCTAGTCCGGATTCGTTACTTGCCTGTTGAACGACGGGGCCCTGGTTCGCCCCCAGGATATGTCCCAGTATTCCGCCCGCATCCGCCTGTCTCGGCGGCGCGGCCTGCTGCCCTCCGCCACCAAAGATCATGCTTCCCAAACCGCCGAGATTGTCGAGAATGCTGCCGTCGTGATCCTGTTCGAGCGCGGTGTTCAGGCTTTCCGCTCCCTGCGGTGTCGACGCGTTGTTAGCCAGGCTGCCGAGGATCGTCGGAAGCGCCGCCTGGATCACCGTATTTACTGCCGACGGTTCGGCTCCAACATTTTGGCTGATCTGATCGACCGCCTCACTTCCCTGTTGCGGCCCGAGTAAGTCCTGTAAAGAAAACATAGTTCCCCGCCCTCCTGTCGTAATTAATTTCCGGTTTGATTCGGTATAATGCATGTTATCAGAATCCCATCCTTTCAGTTCAACAAAATGTCACCAGCTTTGCGTCGATCGGCAGTCTCGCTCGCGCTGCTGAGCTGTATCAGCGCCCTGTCCGGGTGCTTCCTCGTCCGCGATGGAAATAAAGGCGCCACGCTCGCGTATAAATCGACCACGACTCTTTCAGGACTCGACGCCCGGATCGGTGAACCGTTTGGGATCGCGGTCCGCGAAGGAACGGTTTATGTCTCCGACGGCGAATCGGGCTCCGTCTTGAAACTCGGCAATGATGGGGCGATAGATGTCTTCGCTAAGGGATTGAATACTCCGTCGGCGATTGCTTTTTTACCGAGTGGCGACCTGGTCGTGGCCGACACCGGCTCGCACACGATAAAGCAGGTCACTTCCGATGGTTCGTTAAAGATTATCGCCGGCGTCGAGAACGTTGCGGGTTCTGCCGATGGCGCGGCCGGCGGCGCGAGCTTCAACGCGCCGATCGGTATAGCCGTCTCGGAAAAAGACGGCAGCATCTATGTCGCCGACACCTACAACGACCGCATTCGATTGATCCGGGATGGGCGAGTTTCGACATTGGCCGGAAGCTCAAGGGGATTTGCGGACGGTGCGGCTTCGAATGCACAGTTCGATACACCGCTCGGGCTCGCACTCTGGCAAGACAAACTATTGGTCGCAGATTCCGGCAACGCTCGCATTCGCGTCGTCGAACCTACCGGCGAAGTGTGGACGCTTGCGGGAAGCGATAACGGCGGACTCCGGGACGGACCGTTAGCACAAGCGGCTTTCGCAATGCCGACCGCGATAACAACGGATGAGGATCGGATCTTTGTCGCCGATGGCAATGCGATCCGCGCGATCGGCCGCCGTATTTTTCCAGTTGTCGAAACCATTTCAGACGAGCGACGCGGTTACATCGATGGTCCCGGTTTGCGTTCGCGGTTTAATCGTCCTTCCGGCTTGGCGATGGGCTCAGGCGGTGAGCTCATGATAGCGGACAGCGACAATCGATCGGTGCGCGTCATCTCGGACGGCGGAGTCGGCCGCGAAGTCCGACGCGACGAGATAGAATCTCGCCGAATGACATCGCAAGAATTTAGAGAACTGCAGACCCCACGCTGGCCGTACGATCCGCCTTCGCGTGCCCGTGAAGTCGCCGGGACACTCGGCGAAATTCGTGGCGAGATCAGCAGCGAGAACAAGCCGACCTGGTTTCATAACGGTCTGGACATCGCGGGAGCTTACGGCGAAGCCGCAAAATTCATCCGCACCGAAACCGTGCTCGATCCGCATTCGGCGCAAAACTTCGGCACGTCGCGCGAGCTTCTTCGACTTCCGACGATCGGCTATATACATCTGCGGCTTGGGCGCGATGCGAATGATAACCCGCTCGGCGACGGCCGGTTTCAATTCGACCGCGACGCCTCGGGTAAATTGAAAGACATACGCGTTCCACGCGGTGCGCGATTCAGCGCCG
>JBDTMK010000120.1:0-8332 GCA_039934315.1 Pyrinomonadaceae bacterium
CGCCGTCGACTTGGCGCCCGACGACGTTTTCTTAGCAGTAGGCTTGCGACTCGACGGTTTCGAGCTTGAAACTTTCTTGCTCGTGGACTTCGCGGCAGCTGTCGATCGCGAGGTCGACGACTTTGCCCCACCGGTCGATCTTGCTCTTGAAGATTTAGCACCGCCGGTAGTTTTCTTCGCAGTAGCCTTCTTCGCCGCGGCCGGTTTTCTCGCTGAAGTGGAGCTCATTGCCGTCGATTTCTTCGCTGTCGATTTCTTTGCGGTCGATTTTTTTGTAGCCGATTTCGCAGCAGGTTTAGCAGCCGTCTTTCTGGTCATTGTCGACGCCTTCTTCGGCGCTGTCTTTGATTTTGATTTCGATGCTGAGCTCTTTGAAGCCGCTTTTTTTGGAGCAGCCTTCTTAGGTGCAGGTTTCTTTTTTGTTGCCATGTGATCCTCCCGAGTTCAGAAAAATTAGTACGACAACGAGTTTAGCAAAATAGAAATTTCAATGCGCATAAAATTACATTTGAATTCGCGAAAAATTATCGTGGATAAGAACAGAGATCATTGAGCGCCAGATTCCCACCGCAGAGAATGAGAACGACATGCGAACCTAGATCCGCTTTCAGTTTCTCAGCCGCGGCGAGCGTGCAGGAAGCAGCGGGTTCGGTGAGAATCTTTAGCCGTTCCAAAATGAATTCAAGAGCGGCAACCGCCTCGACATCTGTGACAACCGTAACGGTTTCCAAATACTCTTTTGCGGCGAGGAAGGTTGCGTCGGAAACCGAAGGTGCACCAAGCGTCTTCGCTATTGACGTGATCGCCGGAAGAGTGACAGGATGACCAGCGTTAAGAGCTTGCGACATCGCATCGGCGCCCACCGTCTCGACACCCCACATTTTTACGTCCGGCTTCCTCGCTTTTAGAGCAGCAGAAACTCCGCTCATGAGCCCGCCGCCTCCAATACTGACGATCACATCGGTAACTTCCGGAAGGTCATCGAAAATTTCAAGGCCCAGAGTTCCCTGACCTGCCATCACGAGCTCGTCGTCGAATGGATGAACGAACACGCGTCCCTCCGATCGATAGCGATCAGCTTGCGCAAATGCGTCCGCGATAGTCGAAACGAGTTCCACGCGTGCTCCGTAACCGCGAGTAGCGTCGACATAGTTCTTTGGGGTGGATTCCGGCATGAGCACGACCGCGTCGAGGCCGAGTACCTTCGCGGCATGGGCGATTGCCTGAGCATGATTTCCGCCGCTGACGGCTACAACGCCGTTCTTTAACTCATCTTTTGAAAGACTCAAAAGCTTATTGAAAGCACCCCTAATTTTGAATGAACCGGTCTTTTGGAACAGCTCGAGTTTTACGAATACATTTCTGCCAAGACGCTCGCTCAGCGTCTCGCTGCGTTCCAGTCGCGTACGTTTTACATGATTCCGGATCCGTGCCCAGGCGTCTTCGATCGCTTCAATGTCCATGTTTTTCTAAAGAATATACTCTTTTAAACCGCGTATTGTCGCTCCATACACGAAATGGGCTCCTTACATTTCTTTACTCGCCTGTCGCTCGTGCGCTTTGTAGCCGGAACGGTGATTGCTTGTAAACACATTATTACAACTGCGTATTCCGTGGTTTCAACCAAGGAGGTAGAGATGAAAAATAACTTTTTATTTATACGAATATTATCTGTACTGACGATTGCAATTGTTCTTGTCGGTTCCGCGTTTGCCCAGGGTAAAGGCCACGGTGGAGGCGGCGGACGTGGAGGCGGCGGCAATGGTGGAGGACATCAGGCTGGCCCGCCGGCACAGCAGAATCGCGGTGGCGGCAATCCGGGTGGAGGTCAGGTCCGCGGCGGAGGCCAGGGGCAGGTAAGGCAAGAGCAGCCGCAAATGGGCGGCGGCGGACAGCAGATGCAACAGCAGCACCAAATGCAGAATGCACAGCGCCAACAGGCTCAGCAAATGCAGAACGCACAGCGCCAACAAGCGCAGCAATGGCAAAATACCCAGCGTCAGCAGCGCGATGCGGGCCGTCAACAGATGCAGCAGATGCAGATGCAGCAGCAGCGTCAGGCGCAAAATGCACAGAGGCAGCAGCAGCAGCAGCAGCAAGTATACGCTCAGCCGCGGCAGCAGCGAGTCTATGCGCAGCCCCAGCAGAACTGGGGACAGGTTCGACGCCAGCAAGCTTTTCAAGCGAAACGGGAACGGGACGTTCTCAAAGCTCAGCAGCGCGTCGACCGCAATGCGTTCAACTTCGAGCGAAAGCAGCAGCATTTCGATGACAAAGCTTTTGGTAGGGCGAACCGTGGGTATCGGCCCAACGCCGGTACATATGCATATCGGCAACAGAATACCTGGTCGAATAACGACCCTTACCAGCCGACGTATCGCGAGGACCGTTCGTATGTGCCTTCTTATAGAAACGACCAGCGCTATCAGCCTTCTTATCGCGATTACGGAAACTATCGACCGTCATACCCGCAGTACTATCAGTATCCCAAGAACGATTATTCGGGCATCTATACTCCGTACTCGGGATACGGCGGATACGGATATGACGACACTTACTATTCGAGAGGACGCAGCAGTTGGGCAGAACCCCTTATTCGTAGCGTGATCGCAACCTTCTTCTCGACGGGTAAGGAGAGCGGCTACTACGACAACTATGGTTACAACCAGTCGTACAACCCAGACAATTATGGTTACGCTCCGCAGAATGGATATGCGCAGTCGACCTATAACACGTTCGGCTACGCCCCGACTTCTGCGTATTACGAACCTGCCGCATATTACGGATACGATCAGTTCGCCTTTAACGAGTTGCCGTACGAGGCTTTTGAGGGCGCACTGCCGTACGAAGATGTGCAGGACATTTACTCCGGAGGCATCGCGGGCGAACTGATTCAGAGGACGCTTGGGACCGGTTATTATCAGGGATTGCTCGAAGGCCAATTAGCGCGTAAGCGCGGCTGGGGTGATCGTTATTACTCGGATCCGTACGCGTACGAGCAATCGATCTACGATCCATACTCAACCAGCATCGGCGACTGTCGTCGCTACTTTAGCGAGGGCTATGAGATGGGTTACGACGATGCTCTGCGCGGCCGTGATGAGTTCGATCTCGCAGACGGCGGTGAGGTCGATCTCGTGAGTTTGCTGCTGAGTAATGTCATGAGCCTAAGAGGTTAAGACACTGCAAGTTTTATTCGGCCTCGCCGTTCTTCACGGCGAGGCTTTTTCGTATTTAAATGCCCGGCACCGAGCAAAAACTGCGTTGCTTTTTGCCCGGAAATAAGCTATCTAATTTACGGTTCCATTCCGATAACATGAAAAGATTTATCCTCGCCGTCCTTTTTTGCGCGTCATTGCTCGGCATACTTTCTTCCTTTCTATTTCGCTCGGCCAGCGCCGCTGAGAACCCGCTGCTAACGTTGCTCAATCTGCCGGCGCCTCCACCGCCGAATCCTCAGGTCTCACTACCCTCTCGCCCGCCGACGTTTTTTAGCAAAGCCAATCCGCCTTCCGACGACAGCCCGATCGAAGATCTGATGGCTTACTGGCAGGCCCAAAGCAATGGTTATCGCGAGCTCGGGTACAGTCCGAAACCATCCGACAAAGTTCTTGATCGATTGCTTGCGGAAGTGGAAAAGAATCCTGAAAAGGCATCTCAGTTTCTAAATGCGTTTAGCGGTTCAAAGAAGGCGGCGGATGTGGTTAAGGAAATTTACGATCGATATGCGTCCGGGCCCGAAGACGAGCGAAATATGCGGGCCGGACTAAAGCGCTGGCTGACCTATAACAGCCCCTACTTTAGCGGCGACCTCGTCAAAGGTGCAAACAGGGCCGCAGACACAAACGAATACGTAAGTAACCAGGAAGATCTTCTCGCCCTGGGGCGCGTCGATTGGGATAGGGCATCTCCGATCGTCAACCGTCTCTACGCCGGCAATCAAAAGGTATCGCGGACACTCGCTCAGTGGGCTCTTTATCGGAACGCTCTTGATAGCAATTCGCTCGGGGATATTGACCGATATAGAGAGGAGCTCAAAGCCGTCGTCGAAGATAAAACGGCGACGGACGGAATGCGCGATCTCGCGCTCGATGCACTTCTGAAAGAAAAGGAATGGAGCGGCCGCGACGAGTGGTATTACTCCCTGATGTCGGACGAAACGCTCGACGATCTGCGAGTCGGCGGCACCACATATACCGGATTGACCACGCTCATGTATTACTCGCCCGATGAGAAATATATCGACAAGATGATCGAGCTGGTCAAGAGCGACAACAAAGTACTGAGAACCGCCGCGGCAAAAAATCTGCTCCAACGCCTGAGGACAAACAATCCCGAGGTCGTCAAAGCGCTTCTTCCATGGCTAGAAGATCCTAAATGGCTGAACGAGGATTCGTCCGGACGCAATGCCATCGTGACCGCGTTGCAGAGCGTAAAAATTCCAGAGAGCGTTCCGGCATTGATCGCCGCCCTTGACGAGAAAGGCTACCGGGAAGCGACGAGCCACCCTAACGCGTGGGCGAACACGAACTCGACAGCGGCAAACGCAATGAATGCGGCGGTCACGGCGGCCGCCACAGTTGCGAATACGGCGGCAAACACCGCCAACAGAGGGCCGAATTCAGCCAGGACGCGAGCCGAGCTTTTTTACCCGCTTCGATATGCGGCGATCCCGGCTCTTGCATATCAGGGAGACATGCGGGCCGTTCCGGCGCTCCGGCGCTTATTGAATGAGGGCGACAGTGGATTTGAACAAAGCTCTCTCGTCGCCGCGATCTTCCGGTGCGGAGGATTTACTATCGCCGAGCAGGTCGATGCACTCGAGTATGTTGCAAAAAATGCGGACACTCTCGCCATTCCCGCGAATGCTATATCGAACGCGTATATAACGGCCGACAACTCGATTAGCTATAGCGCTTATTCCGCGTTGCTCGGTCGCAACGGCCGCAAAGGCGATTCGGCAACCGAAGTAAAAATGCTGCTCGGCATGTCTCTCGCACGGCTCTTCGAAGTCGTGAACAATGATCTCGCATACGCAGTCATCGCGCGGATCGGCACCCTTGAGCGAAACGATCTTCAGACCGCGAACGCGATGCGCAGGATCGTGCTCAAGTGGATAGGCCCAGCCATAAACGCGTTGCTGCTCCATGATCTAAAGAAAAACAAAACCGATTCGGACGCGATCGTCCGACTTCTCTTCTTACGAAAAGACCTTCGAGAAAATCAGCAGGCCGATGTCTTCGACCTTCGAACCGGAAGTCCGATCGGGAGGGGAATCTCGGCTTGCCTGCTCGAAGACCCGAACGATTACGATGCCGTCCTGAACGGCCCCAATGCGGATACTAAAACTGCGATGCTCGCGTGTGCTCGATTGATCCGTGCTCCGCTTCCGGTCTTAAAGGTCGCCGAGAATTTGCAAAGCAAAGATAAGCTGCTTGCGCTGGCTGCGGAGCGTTATCTGGAAACCGAAGACTCGCCCGAGGCTCGCCGCATCGTGCTTTCGCTTCATCCTAATGAAGCATTGATTCTAGGCGCCACCACCGCCTTCTATGTGAATGAGGGCGAGACTTCGACGAGCCCGTTTCTGCCCATGCTACTTGCGGGGATCAGTCCGTATTGGGCTTCGCCTCAAGGCTTTTACGCAGGGGGCTTCCGGCATCACGCAGTCGACGAGATAGAGAAACGGCTGCAGCAGGAGGTCAAGCAAAACGCGGAGCTCCTCGGCGTGTACAACTGGGGAGAAAACTTCATAAGAATTTATAAGGACAAAGCTGTGCTCAGCTGGGAGCAGGACCCGGCCCGTTATCGCGAACGAGTGTTGACTGCGGAAGAGTTCGATAACTTCAAAGGTTTTCTGGCCCACTACAAGGCCGAGGAGCTGCCGCCATTTTTGTCTTGCGTGATCGACGATTGCCAGACGAAAGAACTCTTGATGCTTGGCCGAAACGGCGGCCGCAGGGTCTTTGTCAATGTTCTGAGCTTGCCGCCGTTGTTCGCGGGGTTGGATCGCATCTTCGAAGAAATGCGCCGCGCTCCGTCGTCTATAAAGTATTGGGCCGGCAAAGACGTTGCTGGACTCGAAGTCTTGTTTGCCGACGATCACCTCGACGCCATTGCGGTTTGGAAAAGCGGTGCGGATTTTCGACTGCTGGTAGCGGACAAGGCTCGGCGTACTGAGATCGATGCCGAGATCGACAATTTTAGCGAAGGTCTTTCGGTTGATTCGGAAGGAGACGAGGGCGAGGGCGAAGACGAACGCGTATCAAAAGAAAGATCAAAGCGCGAATATGAAAATTACGCGTGGTTCGCTTTCTCCGGCGGCGCTTTGGGCGCGACCGTGACGCAGCCTTCCCAAGCCGAGTACATCCCAGCAAAAGATAACTTAGAGGTGGAACCGGATGCTGATCAGTGGAAGGCTCTCGCCGGGTCGATCGAGGTCCGTGGAAACGAGAAAGGACTATATAAGATTATCGGAGGTAAGACGACTCTCATAAAAACCGGTGACTACTCCGAAGTTGTCGTCACGCCAAACGGGCGCTGGATCATTGCGACAAAATCTGACGACGATGGAGGCACCCGGCTGGTACGCGTCAACCTAGTAACAAACCGGGAGTTTTTAGTCGATACCACGGCGGTGGAAGCGTATCGGGCGATCGCATATGTACCTTCGATCAATCGTGTGATCACCGGACCGTATGACAGTGAGTACGCGTATGCGGCGGACGAGGACAAGTCAACGGAGGATGATGGGAGCCATTATTCCCTGCTCGATCCGGAGACGGGTGCTCTGATTCCGGCTCGCGGCGAAGTTCGGCCGCTTGCCCAGCAGACGTTCAGATCATTGCAGCCGTCGGCAAATCCATTCGAGTTCTGGGCCGCGATCCCGAAAAAAGATGAGACGAGCGTTGGCTTGTACAATTCCCGAACCTTCACTTTCAGACCGATTCTCAAACTGTCGAAAATCGTTTTTAACAGCATGGATACGTGGGTCGATGAAGGCGAGGGCAAGATCTATTTTGTATACGAAGGCCAGTTGCTGGCGGCCCCGATCAAAATCAAATAGCTGCACTCTGAATCGTCGGCTTCTGTTTATCTCTTCAGTATATTCCGTGGTCTAGCTTCCGCAAGATTGACCACGAAATGCACGGAAACCGGCGAGAAAACGCAGAAGAGAAGTTAGAGATGTTGCGACGACGCAACCTATCACATATTTCATCTACCTACCCGACGTTCAAACTGAGGCTTTCCGCACCCGACTTGTCATTTCTACACCGTAAATGGTTTAATGACAGTTCGCTTTCAGGGCGGAAATCTCAGCCGAGGGGAGGTGAGACAATAAATGGCTTATATTTCAGTAAACGCAAATGAATCGATCGAAAGCGCACTGCGCAGATTCAAACGCAAAGTGATTTCGGAAGAGATCATCAAGGATTTGAAAAAACACGCTCACTTCATCCCGCCGGGACAGAAGGCCAAGCTCAAATCGGTAAACGCGCGCAAGCGTAATCGCCGACGCTTTCGCCAGCAGCGGCCGATGAATTCATCGCCGAGGCCGATGGGCAGCGGACCACGTTAGTAGTAAAAAGTTAAAGGGTGAAAAAGTGGAAAAGTGTGAGCTCTCTTGCATTTCACTTTTTCACCTTTTCACTTTTAAAGGTTTTCACTTTTAGACTGATCAGAAATGGATTCTAATCGACCACGAATTTTGATAACCAACGACGACGGGATTCATTCCGAAGGTATCGCAGCTCTTGAGGCGGCTATGAACGAGATCGGCGAAGTCTATGTCGTCGCTCCCGAATCGGAAATGAGCGGGGCGTCACACAGCTTAACGCTGGGTCGGCCCCTGCGTATCCGGCAGATCGACGATCGGCATTGGACGGTCGACGGCACGCCGACGGACTGCGTCACACTCGCAATCAATCGTATTCTCTCGAATGTCGACCGCCCGGCAATATGCGTGTCGGGAATAAACCACGGGGCCAATCTCGGCGACGATGCGACGTACTCCGGAACCGTAGCTGGTGCGATGGAAGCAACCATCCTCGGCGTTCCCGGCATTGCCTTCAGTTTGGTCGCGACACGCAGTCACGACTTTACCGAGTCGGCTCGCATTGCGATCGACGTCACGCGCAAGGCGCTGGCCGATGGGATTCCGGACTGGACCCTGCTGAACGTGAATGTTCCGAAGGGCGTTTCAAAAGGAATTCGCATAACCAAGCAGGGTTTCAAGGAAGCGAGGCCTGTGATCAGCGAACACATCGATCCGCGTGGGAAACCCTATTATTGGATCGGCGAAGTTCGAGAGGGATTTCGGGCGGCCGGCGGAACG